>NZ_JANZZD010000033.1:0-22344 GCF_026419595.1 Tepidiforma sp.
AACTCCCAACTCCCAACTCCCAACTCCGTAGCCGCGGGCCTCCGTGCCCGCGGAGGGCCGGCGAGGCCCACCCCGGCCTTCGAATTCATCCGGTTCCCGTCTCCCGCTTCCCGCTTCCCGCCTCCCGGTTCCCGTCTCCCGCTTCCCGCTTCCCGTCTCCCGCCTCCCGAACGACCCGTTGGGCGCATGGCGCCCCGCGGGGACGGAGCCCCGCGGCTACGGTTGGAGGTTGGAGGTTGATACTCCCTCCCCGTTCCCCGTTCCCCGTTCCACCTTCTCCCCTTCTCCCTTTCTCCCTCTCTCCCTTACTCCCTTCCGCCCTTCTCCCTCCTCCCTTCTCCCTTCTCCCTTCTCCCTTCTCCCTCCTCCCTCCTCCCTCCTCCCCCCTACACCCCCATCACCCGCGCAAGCTCGAGGAAATCCCCGGCGTTGATATCGAACGCCGGGTCCGGCGAGAGATCCGTTTGCACGTTCGGGCCGGCCTCCTTTGGGCGGGGGATGAACGCCGCCCGGAGGCCCGCGGCCTGTGCCGCCCGGAGGTCTGCCTTGTGGGCTGCCACGAGCATCACCTGCCCCGGTTCGAGCCCGAGGATCCGCGCCCCCGCGAGGTACGCTTCCGGCTTCGGCTTGAACGCCCCCAGCACGTCCGCCCCCAGCACGCAGTCCCACGGGAGGCCGGCCCGCTTCGCCATCGCCACCAGCAGCGCCACGTTCCCGTTCGAAAGCGTCGAAATCACGAACCGCTGCTTCAGCCGCCAGAGCCCGGGCACGCTGTCCGGCCACGGGTCCAGCCGGTGCCACGCCCGGTTCAGGTCGTCCCGCTCCTCCGCCGACATCCCGCCGAGCCCGTATTGCGGCAGCAGCTCCTCGAGTTTTCGCCGGTGCAGCTCGTCCGTCGTCATGAACGGCCACTCGCCCCGGTTCACCTTCGCGATGCCGCCGAGGTACCCCTCGTACCGCCACGCATCGGCGAACGCGCCCCAGTCCGCCTCGACCCCATGGCGCGCGCCCGCAGATGCGAGCTCGCGCATCACCGACGAGCGCCAGTCGACCACCGTGCCGAAGACATCGAAGACGAGCGCGCGAACGTTCTCGAGGGCCATGCGGCGCAGTCTACCCCGGCGGCGGCTCCGCCTGCGCGGCTACTCCCCGCCCTCGCCGGGCGCGGGAGTCGCGTCATCGCCCCCGCCGGTGGCGACGTTGACGATGCGCACCGGCGGCGGTGGCGTCGGCGTCGCGCCCGCCGCGGAAACGCCGTCGCCGGCGGCCACCCCGTGGATGCGGATCGGCGGGATGGGCGTCGGCGTTGCCGTCGGCTGCCCTGCTGCCGAAGCGCCGCTGCCGTTCCCGGGGCCGGCAGCCGGCGAGGCCGCGGCCAGCGCCTCCGCGCGGCCGTCGAAGCCGCTCGTGAACAGCTCATCGAGTGAGGGGGGCGTAAACGGCGTGCCAGCGTCGATGACGATGACCCGCTGCGGGGGCGGCGGCGCCACGCGGGGCTGGAACGGGCCCCACGCCGCCCGTTCGGCGAACGTGAGGAGGAAGAGGCCGCTCGCGCCGATCCCGAAGAGGAACGCGGCCAGCAGGAGCGGGGCTTTTCCTGCCATGCCTCGCATCATGCCCGCTCCGGCGGCAAATGACCAGCAGGTAACCCCCGCGTAAACCCCCGACGAACCCCGCAGCCCGCCCCGCGCCCGAGGCGCACACGCCGCAACCTGTTACCATCAAAGGCCGGGTCCACCGCCTGCCCGCGCGGAGAGGTGCTGGAGTGGACGATCAGGCACGCCTGGAAAGCGTGTGTACCGCAAGGTACCGTGGGTTCGAATCCCACCCTCTCCGCCACGTCATTCCTCCCTTTCCCGCCCCGTCCCTTCCGCCCTCCCTTGCCGCCCCTTCCCGCCTCCCGTAGAGTCCTTCGCCAAACCCGAAGGAGATTCGCCCATGCAGAGCCTGGAGGGCAAAGTCGCCGTCGTTACCGGTGCCGCGAGCGGCATCGGCCTCGCGCTCGCCACCCGGTTCGCCGAAGAAGGCGCCGCCGTCGTCCTCGCCGACATCGAAGCCGAGCCGCTCGCCATCGCCGAGGCCGGCCTCCGCGAACGAGGCGCCCGCACCCTCGCCGTCCGCGCCAGCGTCCTCTCCGACGCCGACGTCGAAGCCCTCGCCGAGGCCGCCTACCGCACCTTCGGCGCCGTCCACATCCTGTGCAACAACGCCGGCGTCTCCGGCGGCGCCGGCCTCCCCATCTGGGAAGCTCCCCAGGCCGACTTCGACTGGGTCTTCGGCGTCAACTTCCACGGCGTCCTCCGCGGCATCCGCGCCTTCGTCCCCCGCATGATCGCCGGTGGCGAAGAAGGCCACATCGTCAATACCGCCTCCGCTGCCGGCCTGCTCACCGGCGCCGATGCCTACTCCATCTCGAAGCACGCCGTCGTCTGCCTCACCGAAGGCCTCTACAAGCAGTTCAAGCTCATGAATCTGCCGCTCTCCGCCTCCGTCTTGTGCCCCGGCTGGGTGAACACGAACATCCTCGACGCCGAGCGGAACCGGCCCGCCGAGTTCGGCCCCGCCCGCGACCGCTCGCAGCTCCCCGCCCAGGTCCAGCAGGGCCGCGCCATGGTCGAGCAGCTCCTCCGCCAGGGCTTCCCCCCGGCCGAAGTCGCCGCCCAGGTCGTCGAGGCCATCAAGACCGACACCTTCTACATCTTCCCGATGCAGGAGTACATCTGGCAGGCCGTCCAGCAGCGCTTCCAGGGCGTCCTCGACCGCGCGAACCCCGTGCCGACGGGCCCGCTCCGGTAAAGACGCGCCCGGCGCGCCACTTGCCATCGTCATAACGATTGGGCGAATATCAATGCCCTATGCTGCCGCTCACCCCGCAGGCGGCGGCGAACCGGCCGCGCATCCTCCGCCGCGCGCTCCTCGGCGCGCTTGCGGCAGCCGTCGCTGCGCCCGCCGCGTTCGCCCACGCCCTCACCTACGAAGTCCAGCCCGGCGATACGCTCTCCGCGATCGCCCTCCGCCACGGCGTCGACCTCGACCGGCTGGCCGCCGCCAACGGCATCGCCAACCCGGACCTCATCTTCGCCGGCCAGCTGATCACCATCGCCGAATCGTCGCCCGCCGTGCCGCCGCCGGGCGGCGCCGTCGCCCCGCCGCGGGAGCGGCTCTACCTCGTCCAGCCCGGCGATACCCTCTCCTCCATCGCCCTCGCCCACGGGACGACGGTCCACGCCATCGCCGAGGCGAACGGCATCGACGACCGCGACCGGATCTTCGCGGGCCAGCTGCTCACCCTCCCCGTGCCGGACCGCGCCCCGGCGACGGCCAGCTGGACCCGGCCCGCTATCGAAGCCCTGCTCCGCCAGGCTGCGGCCGAGTACGGCATCTGGCCGCCGCTCCTCCTCGGGCTGGCCTGGCTCGAAAGCGGCTGGAACCAGGCGATGGTCAGCTCCGCCGGCGCCGTCGGCATCATGCAGATCATGCCCGCCACCGCCGAATGGGGGCTCGAGTACCTCGCCCCCGATGCCGTGAACTGGCGCACCGACCCCGCCGACAACATCCGGCTCGGCACCGCCATCTTCGCCCACATGCTCTGGCAGGCCGGCTACGACGTCGAAACCGCGCTCGCCTTCTACTACCAGGGCTGGTGGAGCATCGAGCAGTACGGCATCTTCGACGAGACCGAACAGTACGTCGCCAACGTCCTCGCCATCGCCGCCGGCTTCCGGTAGAGGTTGGAGGTTGAGGGTTATCCTCCCTCCCGTCTCCCGTCTCCCGTCTCCCGTCTCCCGTCTCCCGTCTCCCGTCTCCCAACTCCCAACTCCGTAGCCGCGGGCCTCCGCGCCCGCGGAGGGCCGGCGAGGCCCACCCGGACCCCCGAACCCACCCGTTCCCGCTTCCCGGTTCCCGCTTCCCGCCTCCCGGTTCCCGGGAGCATCCGTTGGGCGCATAGCGCCCCGCGGGGACGGACCCCCGCGACGACGGTCGGAGGTTGGAGGTCGGAGGTCGGAGGTTGGAGGTTATCCTCTCTCTCTCCGTTCCCCGTTCCCTTTCTCCCTCTCTCCCTCTCTCCCTTTCTCCCTCCTCCCTCCTCCCTACTCCCTCACCAAATCCCCGTACGCCCCCGGGATGCGGTCGAGGAGCGCGTTCGTGCCCGGCGCCATGTCCTTCCAGCGCGCCATCGCCGGGTTCACCTGCGCGGCCATCGCGAGCCCGCTCCCGTACGGCGCGATGGTCAGCGGCGCGCCGTTCGGCGCCGTAATGATCGCCGTCTCCGGCCCGGCGACGGCCGTGTAGACCCGGTTCTCGTCGCTCCGCGCCCGCGCGATCCGCTCCGTCATCGGCTCCTCCGCGAAGGCCGTCCACGCC
This sequence comes from Tepidiforma sp., assembly GCF_026419595.1. Lineage (NCBI taxonomy): Bacteria > Bacillati > Chloroflexota > Tepidiformia > Tepidiformales > Tepidiformaceae > Tepidiforma > Tepidiforma sp. Next base: position 4,366 of record NZ_JANZZD010000033.1, read on the forward strand.
AGCACCTCGGCCCCTTCGAGCATGAGAATCCGCGCGACCTCGGGCACGAACCCCTCTTCGCCGCAGAGGATGCCGACCCGGCCCGCCGGCGTTTCCACCACCGGCGGCAGCGATTCGCCCGTTTCGATGCCGCGCCCGTGTGAGGCCGTGTGGACGACCGTCCCGCCCGGCGTGATCAGCACCGCGAGGTCGCGCGGCCGCGTCCCATCTTCCCGCGCGCCGAAGAGCAGGCCCCCGCCCCGCTCCCGGACGGCCGCCTCCAGCCGGGGCAGCACCGCCTCCCAGCCCGCCGGCGCCGGGACGCCGCCGGCAACGATGAGGTCGGCGTCCTGCTCCCGCTGGTCGAGGTAAAGCGCGAGAAGGCTGTCGGCGTCCCACGCCGGCCGCGACGGCGCTGCGGCCACCCGCCGGCTCAGCTGCGCCGGCACCACCGGCTCCGCCAGCGCCTGCATCACCGGCAGCCCGGCCGTCGGCTCCACCAGCCGCCCGTAGAGCCCCGGCCGCCGCCGCGGCCGTTCGACCGCCATCGGCTCGATGTCGAACGTCACCACCGCCCCGCTGTCCGCCGGCGCGCAGAACCGCGTCACCCCTGCCGGGTCGTAGACCGACGACCGCCCCGCGTACACCAGCGACGTGCCCTCCGGGCCGAACTTGTCCGCGGCCGCGATCCAGACGCCGTTCTCGAACGCCCGCACGGGCACGAGGTACTCGCACTGGGTGGTCGAAAGCTCCGCCATCGTCCGGCCCCACGAGACCCACGCCGTGAGGTCGAGGATCACCTCGGCCCCGTTCGCCGCCAGCGCCCGCGCGACCTCCGGCTGGCGCGCATCCGCGCAGATGAGGATGCCGAACCGCGCGAACCCCGCATCCCACACCGGGAACGCCTGCCCGCGCCGGAACCAGCGCGCATCGAAGTGCCAGAGGAAGCTCTTGTCGTACCGCCCGCGAATCTCCCCGGTGAGGTCGAAGACGAGCCCGCTGTTCGTCAGGCTGCCGTCTGCGTGCGGCACGGCGAGCCCCGCTGCCAGCCAGTAGCCCCACTGGCGGCACTTCGCCGCCAGCGTGGCCGTCACCTCGGCGAACGGCCGCACCCCGGGCCGGTCGTACGGCCGCTCGTCGCGAACGTAGTAGGCCGGGTAAGAGCACTCCGGCAGGCCGACGAGCTGCGCGCCCTGGCGGCCGGCCTCATCGAGCGCCTCCACGATGGCGGCCCAGTTCTCCTCCGCGCGCTCCAGCGGGTGCGCCGGCACCTGGCAAAGCCCAACCCTGAACGGCTGCATCGCACACCTCCCGTCGAAAACTACGGCCGGCCCGCGGGGTCCGACTGCCCGAGGAACTGGCCCCCGGCGCCGAGAGGGATGCCGACCACCGGCTCGAGGATCAGCTGGCAGATCGGCATCCCTGCCCGGAGGCGGATGCCTGCCGGCCCGAGATTCATCATCTCGAGCGCGATCGTGCCGCGAAATCCGGCGTGGATGGTCGGCGCAGTGAAGTGAATGAGCAGCCCCAGGCGGGCGAGCGAACTCTTCCCCTCGACCCGCGCCGCGAGGCAGCCCTGCGCCCTCGCCTCCGGCGGGAGTTCGGGCGGCAGCGGCAGACGGACCAGCTCCTCAGTCATCCCCAGCACGAACCGGCCCGGGTCGAGCACGAACCCTTCGTCCGCGATCTCGACCCGGTCGTAGAGCCGGTCGAGCGTCGCGGCAACGCGGCCGACGGTCGGGTCGAACGTGACGCTGACGTCCTTCGCAGGCACGCGGAGCACGCGCCCGAGCCGCAGATTCACCGATGTCGGGTCGAACGCCCCCGCGCTGTTCGGAGATGGGAGCGCAGGTTGCGGCTCGATGACCAGGCGGCCCTCACGGAGGGCCTCGATGATCGCGGCGTCGCTGAGAATCACCCTGTCCGCTCGTTGGAGAGGCTGCTCAGCGGAACGACCGCATACCGCACCGCCCCGTAGACATCGCCGGGGATTTCGATGAGCGCGTGGTCGCCCCGCTTCTCGAGCACGCGAACCGTCACCCGCCCGCTCCCGTTGTGGCGGTCGACAACGAGGTCAGCCGAGGCGATGAAGCCGATCTGCTGCCCGTCGATATCCTCGATGATCGCCGCGACTTCCGAAGGGAACAGGCCGTCCGACAGGCGCGCGCGGACCGTGGCATTCGACATCTGAGCCTCCTGTGCCCGCGCATTGTTGCGCACAGGTGTTCGCACAGCAACGCATACCACCCGCACCCGCCCCCGATCCGGCACAATGGTCCGTGCATGCGCATCGCCATGGTCTCAGCCCACACCAGCCCCCTCGCGCCCCTCGGTGGCCGCGAAACCGGGGGCATGAACGTCTACGTCCTCGAACTCTCCCGCGAGCTCGCCGGCCTCGGCTACGACGTCGACATCTTCACCCGCCGCGACGGCCTCCTGCCCGCCGTCGAGCCCATCGCGCCCCGCCTCCGCCTTGTCCGCATCGATGCCGGCCCGCCCGCCCCCATCGAAAAAGAAGCCATCATCGGCCACCTGCCCGAGTTCGTCCGCAACCTCCACGCCTTCGCCTGCGACGCCCCCGGCTACGACCTCATCCACTCTCACTACTGGCAATCCGGCTGCGCCGGCACCATCCTCGCCCGCCGCCTCCGCCTGCCCCACGTCGTCATGTTCCACACCCTCGGCGAAGTGAAAAACCGCGCCCGCTTCGGCGAGGCCGAACCCACCCTCCGCATCCGCCACGAGCGCACCATCGCCCGCCGCGCCGACGCCATCGTCACCGCGAGCGACCACGAACGCCTCCTCCTCCAGCGCTACTACGGCGCCGACCCCGCCCGCATGCACACCGTCCCCTGCGGCATCGACCTCGACCTCTTCCAGCCGCTTTCCCGGGAGGAATGCCGCGCCAGCCTCGGCCTCCCGCTCGACCGCCCCGTCCTCCTCTGGGTCGGCCGCCTCGAAAAGCTCAAGGGGCTCGAAATCCTCCTCGATGCCGTCGCCGGCCTCGAACGCCGCGACGCCCTCCTCCTCATCGTCGGCGGCGACGACCGCGCCGCGCCCCTCCGCGCCGAGCTCGAAGCCCAGGCCGCCCGCCTCGGCATCGCCGGCCGGATCCGCTTCACCGGCGCCGTCGACCACGCCGAACTCCCCCGTTACTACAGCGCCGCCGATGTCTGCGTCGTGCCGAGCTTCTACGAAAGCTTCGGCCTCGTCGCCGTCGAAGCCATGGCCTGCGGCACGCCGGTCGTCGCCTCCCGCGTCGGCGGCCTCCAGTCCACCGTCATCGACGGCGTCACCGGCTACCTCATCCCCTGGCGCTGCCCCGAGCCGTTCACCGAGAAGCTCGACGTCCTCCTCGCCAACCCCGAACTGCGCGCCAACTTCGGCCGCGCCGCCCGCGCCAGCGTCGAGCGCTTCCGCTGGAGCACCGTCGGCCTCCGCATCGCCGACGTCTACGATGCCGCCCGCGCCCGCTTCGCCCGCCACGAACCGCCGGCCGGCCGCCCGTTCGCGCCCGAGGCGTGGGAGGCCGCCGTCATCGCCAGCGGCGGCTGAGCCGGCGCGCGTCGACACCCCGCCCGCCCGGCGCCTACGATGGGATCGTGACCCCCCGCGCCATCTTCTTCGACCTCGACGATACGCTGCTCGATACCTCCGGCGGCGTGCAGGAAGCCTGGCAGTCGACCTGCGCCGCCTTCGCCCCGGAACTCGGCATCGAACCCGGGCCCCTCCAGCAGGCCATCCGCGACCAGCTCATCAGCTTCTGGAAGGACGAAGCCGCCGTCGAGCACTGGCGCACCCGCCTCCACGACGCCCGCCGGCACAACGTCGCCCTCGCCCTCGAACGGCTCGGCCTCGACCCGGCCGCCGCGCCCCGCCTCGCCGACCGCTACTGGGACGAGCAGGCCGCCCGCATGCGCCTCTTCGACGACAGCCTCGAAACCCTCCAGCGCCTCCGGGCGGCCGGATTCCGGCTCGCCCTCCTCACCAACGGCCCCGCCGAGATGCAGCGCTGGAAGCTCAGCCGCTTCCCCATCGAAGAGCACTTCGACGTCATCGTCATCGAAGGCGAATTCGGCCGCGGCAAGCCCGACCCGGCCGTCTTCGCCCACGCCCTCGAACGCACCGGCGCCCGGCCCGAAGAAGCCTGGCACATCGGCGACAACCTCTACGCCGATATCGGCGGCGCGCGCCGGGCCGGCATCCATGCCGCCTGGATCCACCGCGACCGCCTCGAGCTCGGCGACGATGCCCCCGCCCTCCCCGACCGCGTCCTCGCCCACCTCGCCGACCTGCGCGAACCGCTCGGCCTCTGACCTTCGCGCCGCCGCGCCGCGACGTCAGCTGTCGCAGCCGTCCGCCATGCTCGCCCCGCATCCCGGGCCCGCGCGGCCCGTCGTCCGGGGGAAGCGCATGCGCGACGCCGTCCTCGCAGTCGCCGCCTGGATCGCCGGCATCGCCCAGATCCTCAGCGGCTGTCTGCTCGTCATCCTCTGGGTCGGGGGCCTCGCCTGGGTGATCTGGAACGGCTCCCTCATCTACGTCGCCGCGTGGGTCCTGTTCGGCCCCCTCCTCGCGGTGCTGCTGGTCTCGGCCCTCCGGCTCCCGTTCGTCCTGCTCGGGCTGCTGCTCGCCGCGCTCGCCGGCCGCCGCGACGATTACCTCGCGTTCCTCGCCCGCATCAACGACCGCTGAGCCCGGCCGCTACCGGCGCGCCTCCGACCCCTTGAACGGCGCGCCGATCACCGGCCCGATGAGGCAGACGTTCGCCGCCCCGGCGGCAATCGGCACCAGTCCGATGATCGCGATCACCCAGCCGGCCGGGCCGCCGACCAGCAGCCCGATGATGATGAGCGCGATGCCCAGGGCGATGCGGAGCAGCCGCCCCGCCGTCGAAGCCATGAACCGTGCGAGTGCCATCCTGTCCCTCCATCGGTGCGGCATTCCCTGCCGCCGTCCCGATCATACGCATCCTGTCCAGCCGCTGATGACCCCGCCGCGGCCGACCCGGCCCGCCATTCAGGGCCATGTGTTCCTCGACCGCTAACGAAAATTTCGGTACGCTGGCAGGCGTGGACGACCAGCTCAACCCCGCCGAACGGATCATCCGCCGGTTCGGCGGCCAGAGCGCCCTCGCCGCCCTCCTCGGCAGGCGCCAGAGCACCGTCCAACACTGGGCGAAGACGGGGCGCATCCCGGCCCAATGGCACGGCGCCCTGATGTCGCTCGCCCGCCAGCGAGGTGTCATCCTGGAACCCAAAGATTTCGTCCAGCCCCAGCCCCGGACCATCGAGCCCGCCTCCGGCAAACTCGGCGTCCTCCTCGTCGGCCTCGGCGCCGTCGCCACCACCTTCATCGCCGGCGTCGAAAACGCCCGCTCCCGCGGCGCCCTCCCCATCGGCTCCCTCACCCAGATGGGCACCATCCGCCTCGGGAAGCGCACCGAAAAGCGCTCCCCGCTCATCAAAGAGTTCGTCCCCCTCGCCAACCTCGAGGACCTCGTCTTCGGCGCCTGGGACCCGATCCCGGATAACGCCTACGAAGCCGCCCTCAAAGCCGGCGTCCTCGACCGCCACGAGCACCTCGACCCCATCGCCGACTTCCTCCGCGGCATCGAACCGATGCCCGCCGTCTTCGACCAGCGCTACGTCAAGCGCCTCCACGGCACCAACGTGAAGTCCGCCCCCACCAAGATGGCCCTCGCCGAAGCCATCCGGCAGGACATCCGCGACTTCAAAGCCCGCAACGGCTGCGACCGCCTCGTCATGGTCTGGTGCGCCTCCACCGAAGTCTTCATGGAGCAGTCGGCCGAGCACGCCAACCTCGAAGCCTTCGAAGCCGCCCTCGAAGCCAACTCCGACGCCATCGCCCCCTCCATGATCTACGGCTACGCCGCCCTCATGGAGGGTGTCCCCTTCGCCAACGGCGCCCCCAACCTCACCGTCGATATCCCCGCCCTCGTCAAACTCGCCAACGACCGCGGCGTCCCCATCGGCGGCAAGGACTTCAAGACCGGCCAGACCCTCGTCAAGACGGTCATCGCGCCCATGCTCAAGGCCCGCATGCTCGGCGTCGCCGGCTGGTACTCCACCAACATCCTCGGCAACCGCGACGGCGAAGTCCTCGATGACCCCGAAAGCTTCAAGACCAAGGAGGAATCGAAGCTCGGCGTCCTCGAATACATCCTCCAGCCCGACCTCTACCCCCAGCTCTACGGCAACATCTACCACAAGGTCCGCATCAACTACTACCCGCCCCGCGGCGACAACAAAGAAGGCTGGGACAACATCGACATCTTCGGGTGGCTCGGCTACCCGATGCAGATCAAGATCGACTTCCTCTGCCGCGACTCCATCCTCGCCGCCCCGCTCGTCCTCGACCTCGCCCTCTTCTTCGACCTCGCCCAGCGCGCAGGCATGAAGGGCATCCAGGAGTGGCTCAGCTTCTACTTCAAGAGCCCCCAGCACGCCCCCAGCGTCTACCCCGAGCACGACCTCTTCATCCAGCAGACCAAGCTGAAGAACACCCTCCGCTGGCTCATGGGCGAAGAGCAGATCACCCACCTCGGCCTCGAGTATTACGAAGAGGAGTAGCGCCCGCCGCGCTCCTGCCTGCACCGCAGCGGCCCCGGCCAGCCCGCCGGGGCCGTTCGCTGCATAATCGAACCGTGCCCCGCTACGACTCCATCCGCGCCCTCGCCGGCGGTACCCCGATCGTCGAACTCCGCTCCCTCTCGCCGCGGCCCGGCGTCCGCATCTTTGCCAAGCTCGAAGGCCAGAACCCGACGGGCTCCATCAAAGACCGCATCGTCATCCGCATCCTCGAAGCCGCGCGCGCAGCGGGCCAGCTCGCCCCCGGCCAGCCGATCATCGAAGCCTCCACCGGCAACACCGGCGTCGCCCTCGCCCTCTGGGGCCGCCTCCTCGGCCACCCGGTCGAGGTCTGCGTGCCCGAATCCGTCTACCCCGAAATCGAACAGCTCCTCGCTGTCTACGGCGCCCGCGTCCGCCGCGTCCCCCGCCAGGCCGGCATCAAATCTGCCCGCGAAGCCGCCCGCGCCATCGCCGCCGAGACCGGCGCCCACTACTTCGGCCAGTTCGACAGCGAGGAGAACGTCCGCGCCCACGAAGAGTGGACCGCCGGCGAAATCCTCGCCGATATGGCCGCCGTCGGCGGCGTCGATGTCTTCGTCGCCGGCATCGGCACCGGCGGCACCATCACCGGCGTCGGCCGCCGCCTCAAGGCAGCCAACCCCGCCTGCCAGGTGCTCGGCGTCGAACCCCGCCTCGGCGTCCACGTCCAGGGCCTCAAATCGCTCGACGACGGCTTCATCCCGCCCATCCTCGACGAGGCCGTCCTCGATGGCCGCATCCTCGTCGGCAACCGCCACGCCTTCTCCCACGCCCGCCGCGCCATGCTCGCCGAGGGCCTCTTCGGCGGCATCTCCTCCGGCGCCGTCCTCCACGCCGCGATGCGCGCCGCCTCCCGCCTCCAGCGCGGCAACATCCTCGTCATCTTCGCCGACGGCGGCTGGAAGTACCTCGGCACCGACCTCTGGGCCGCCGACGGCGACCCGGCGCCCAACGGCGCCGACGATGACCCCCTCGACGATATCCTCTGGTGGTAGCCCGGCGCCTCAGCCCGTTTCGGCTGGCGCTTTCCGCAGCAGCAGCCCGACCCGCGGAATCGGCGGCACGAGGAACGGCCCCGCGTTCACGAGGTCGATGGCGTCGTACCCCGCCTCGCTGAAGGTCGCCGCCAGCCGGCCCCAGCCCCGCAGGTCGACCGCGGGGCAGCCGCCGGAGACGAGCTTCGCATGGAGCCGGTTGAGCAGCGGGTTCACCACCGGCGCGATCTCGAGCACGAGCGCCCGCCCGCCCGGCGCCAGCACCCGCGCCAGCTCCCGCGCGTACGCGTGCACCACGTCGTCATCGAACCGCCGCAGGAAGTAGAAGCTCGTGATGCAGTCGAACACCGCGTCCCGGAACGGCAGCTTCTCCGGCCAGCCGATGAGGTCGACCGGCCCCGGCCCGAGCGCGAGGTCCATGCAGACCGGCGGCTCCTCGCAGCCCGCGCGTGCCGCCAGGAGGTGGGCGTAGGCCGCCGTCCCGCAGCCGATATCGAGGTAGCGCTTCCCCGGCCCGAGCTCCAGCAGGTCGAGCACCCGGCCCGCGCGCGGCGTCAGCAGCGCCTGCCCCGCCTGCGAGCCGGCCGCCTGCGCCAGCCACCGCCCCCGCCCGGTCAGCCAGCGCTCCCGCGCCGCGATGACAGCCCGCCGGCGCCGCATCATAGCCGGTACACCATCCGCGCCCGGGTGCCGGCGGCCCCCGCGAGGAACTCCGCCGCGGCCCGCGCCTGCTCGGCCAGCCCCTCCGCCCCGCCGCGCCGCGCCAGCGCCGCCGCCTCCAGGTCCGCCTCGAGCGCCCGGGCCAGCCCGGCCAGCGCCTCGGCCAGCCCGGCCCGGTCCTGCCAGGCCAGCTCCAGCTTCTCCAGGTCCTCCGCGTCCTCAGCGGCCTCGTCGTAGAACATCGTCAGCGGCCCCATGCGCACCCCGGACTCCTGCAGCCGCTCGGCGAGCACGATGAGCGGGTGCACGGCGCCGAACCCGCGCATCGCCGCGAACGAGCAGAACGCGGCCAGCGCGGCCCCATCGCCCGGCGGCACGAACCGCTGCGCCGGCGCACCCTCGGCCTCCACCGTCAGCCGCATCGCCACGAGGGTACGGCCCGCCGGCCCAACGGGCGATGCGCCTACCGCCCCCGCCGGCTCTCCCGCGCTGCCAGCTCGGCCGCGGCCTTCGCCGCAATCCGCCCCAGCACGTGCGTCAGCACCCCCGCGCTCTGCTCGTCCAGCTCGCTCGTGAAGTACTGCCGCACGCCCCGCAGGTGGCGGGGCGCCGCGTCCCGCAGCCGCTCGAAGCCCGCCGGCGTCATCTCCACCCACCGGCCGCGGCGGTCAGCGTCGTCGGGGCAGCGCGTCACGAGCCCGGCCTCCACCATCCGGTCCACCAGCCGCGTCAGGCCGCTCTTGCTGATCACCACCCGCCGCGCCAGCTCGGTCATCCGCAGGCGGTTCCCCTCCGCCTCCTCCAGCTGGACCAGCACGTCGTACCACGCCAGCGACAGCCCGCGCTCCCGCTGCAGGTCCTCCTCGAGCAGCGTCGTCACCCGGGCGTGCGCCTCGAGGAACGCACGCCACGCCGCCATCCGGAGGTCGCCCATGACCCGCGAATCATGCAACCTTCCAATCTTCTCATCAACTGCGGTGCTTACACCGCCATCAGCTCCGCCCACGCCTCGTCGGTGAACGCCTCCGCCGGCACCAGCTCCGGCCCGATCATCACCCCGGCCGTCGCCAGCCCGAGCAGCGGGTTCTTCGCCCGCGCCTCCCGGAACCGCAGCTTCCGCGCCGCCGCCTCCGGCCCGAACTCGGCGTGGATGACCGAGTCCAGCCGGGCGGCGAACCGCAGCCGCCGCATCCGCTCCGGCCGCTCCTCCACATACGGCGCGAACAGCGCCGGCCGCCAGTCGTCGCTCCCCAGTAGCAGTTCGCCCACGATCCGCACGTCCCGCAGCGAGATGCTCAGCCCCTGCCCGACGATCGGGTCGTTGAAGCCCGCCGCGTCGCCGATGAGCACCGCCCCGTCGCGCACCGGCGAATCGACCCACGTGCTCTGGTTGGGCACCGAATGACACGGCCCTGCGATCGTCCCCGCCGCGATCGCCGCGCTGCCCGGCACCGAAGGCAGCCGGAACGCCTCGAGGAACCGCTCGGCCGCGCCCTCGCCGCTGAACCGCCCCTTCTGGTCGTAGCCGTAGCTCAGGTAGAGCCGGTGCCGGCCGCCGCCCTGCGGGAAGACGAAGTACTGGACGTTCCCCTCCGTTCCCATGCTCTCCACCTCCTCCGGCCAGTCCGGCACGTCCTCCACGAGCAGCCCTGCGAAGAGGTGGTGCGGCTCGTCCTCGTGCAGCTCGATGCCCAGCTGCTTCCGCACCTGCGAATTCCGGCCGTCGGCCCCCACCACCAGCCGGGCGGCGGCTTCGAACGCCTGCCCGCCCGCCTCCCACGCCACCGAGGGCGAGGCGCCGGCGCGCACCTCGAACCGCGTCACCCCGCGGACCGCCCGCGCGCCCGCCGCCGTGGCGGCGTCGAACAGCGCCTGGCAGGCGTTCGGGTGCCCGATCGCCAGCGGCCCCGGCACCCCCGGCAGGAACGCGCGGAGGTCCAGCTTCTGCGCGTCCGCCTCCGCGGGGTCGATCCCTTCGCCGTACTCCACGTGGTAGGGCAGGTGGTGCTGGCTCACCCCGGCCAGCACGTCGTAGAGGCCGGTCCGCCGCGCTTCGACCACGCCCCACGGCGCGATCCACTCCCCGCGCACCACGTCGCGGAACTGCTCCGTCCGCTCCAGTACGAGCACCGAGCGCCCGCCCCGGGCCAGCACCGTCGCCAGTCCGCTCCCGGCGATCCCGCCGCCGACGATGATCACGTCATACCGTTCCACAGGGGCAATCCTTCATTCGCTGCTGTCTCCGCGCCCTGCGGCGCGTGCGGCGATCCTCTACCATCCGCCCATGCCGCCACAAGCCGCCCCGCCGATCGACTGGGACGCCTTCGCCGACGAGGCGATCGACCTCCTCTGCCGCTTCATCCGGATCGACACGTCGAACCCGCCCGGCAACGAAGCGCTCGCCTGCGCCTTCCTCGGCGACCTCCTCCAGGCCGAGGGCATCCCCTTCGAGACCTACGACGCCGGCGGCGGCCGCGTCTCCCTCCGCGCCGTCCTCCCCGGCGACGGCTCGAAGCGGCCCTTCATGCTCCTCAACCACACCGACGTCGTCCCCGTCGAGCGCGAATTCTGGGACGTCGATCCCTTCGCCGGCATCGTCCGCGATGGCTACATCTGGGGTCGCGGCGCGCTCGATATGAAGGGCCTCGGCATCGCCCAGCTCATGACCTTCCTCACCCTCCGCCGGCTCCGCATCCCCCTCGCCCGCGACGTCGTCTTCTTCGCCCAGGCCGATGAAGAAGCCGGCAGCGAATACGGCATGCGCTTCATCCTCCGGGAGCACCCGGAAACCATGGACGCCGAGTACGTCATCAACGAAGGCGGCGGCGGCACCACCGAACTGTTCGGCGTCGAACGGCCTGTCTACTCCATCGCCGTCGCCGAGAAAGGTCCCCTCTGGCTTCGCCTCGTCGCCGAGGGGATGCCCGGCCACGGCTCCGTCCCCCACGACGACAACGCCCTCGATCGGCTCGTCCGCGCCCTCTGGCGCATCCAGCAGTGGGAGCGGCCGCTCACCGTCGCGCCCGTCCTTGAGGAGTACTTCCGCCGCCTCGCGCGGGCCGGCATCTACCGCGGCGACCCCACGCCCGCCGGCCTCGCCGCCCGCGCCGCCGAGGACCCCCGCATCCGCGCCATGCTCACCAACACCATCAGCACCACCACCGCCCGCGCCGGCATCAAGCACAACGTCATCCCCGCCCGCGCCGAGGCCACCCTCGATATCCGCCTCCTCCCCGGCGTCGACCCCGCCGAGTTCCAGGCCGAACTCGAGCGCGTCATCGACGACCCTCGCGTCCGGGTCGAACCGGTCCACGTCCGCGCCTCCGATACGAGCCCCTACGACACCGAACTCTTCCGCTGTATCGAAGAGGTCATCCGCGGCTTCACCGAGGATGCCGTCGTCGTCCCCGGCATGACGCTCGGCTTCACCGACAGCGCCGAGACGCGCAACCGCGGCATCATCTCCTATGGCTTCTCCGGCGGCCTCACCACCCCCGAGGTCGCCCGCGGCGTCCACGGCCACAACGAACGGGTCAGCATCGAATCCTTCACCCTCAACTGCCGGATGCTCTGGGAGGTGACCTTCCGCATGTGCGCGCGCGGCGCCGGGGCGTGAGCCCGCCGCTCCCGTCCGCCCGGCCGATGCCCTACGATGCCGCCATGTCCACCGCACCCCGCGCCGCCGCCTACCCCGGCGGCCTCGCCGAGCTCGATTTCGTCGAGGCCTATGCCCGCTCTGCCCTGAAGAAGCCCGAGGCCGCGGCCGATGCCGCGCTCAGCCGGCTCGTCTTCGCCGAGGCCGGCGACCGCGCCATCCTCGCCGGCCTCATCGCCCAGGAGCTCGCCGAGGCCTGCCGCCGCCTCGTCGCCGTCTACCGCGCCCTCGCCGACCGCACCCACCCCGTCGCCCGCCGGCTGCTCGAACCCCTGCCCGGCGCCGCCGAATGGAAGCAGTTCGTCCACGACGTCGCCGTCCTCTCGCCCGAACAGGTCATCCGCCACCTCAGCATCGGCGACGACGCGCTCGAATGGGCGCGGCTCCTCCGGAGCCAGCCGGACCTCGCCGACCTCACCGGCCTCGTCGCCGCCGCCGAGACCGGCAACCCCATGCTCCTCATCCCCGACCTCGCCCGCCGCAAAGTCGCCGAGACCATCTGGTTCGCCGGCATCAGCGCCGGGGGCGAGCCTGTCGCCTCCTCCTTCGGCGCCGACGAAGCGAGCGCCACCACCCTCGCCGACCTCACCGCCGACCTCGCCGGCGTTGCCCGCGGCTTCCTCCTCTCCTACGTCGCCGGCCGCCGCACCGCCGGGAGGCCCCCCTCCTGAGCATGAGCGCCTGGCGGCCCGGCCCCCGCAACGCCATCACCGATATCCCCGGCATCCGCGTCGGCCACTACACCGACCGCCGCGCGGCCACCGGCTGCACCGTCATCCTCTGCCCCGGCGCCAACGCCGCCGCCGTCGATGCCCGCGGCGGCGCCCCCGGCACCCGCGAAACCGACGTCCTCGGCCTCGCCAACCTCGTCCGCACCTGCCACGCCGTCCTCTTCGCCGGCGGCAGCGCCTTCGGCCTCGCCGCGGCCGACGGCGTGATGCGCTGGTGCGCCGAGCACGACATCGGTGTCCCCACCGCGAAGCGGAAGGTGCCCATCGTCTCCGCCGCCGTCATCTACGACCTCGCCCTCGGCGACCCGCTCGCCTTCCCCGGCCCGCAGGAGGGCTACCTCGCCGCCGTCCGCGCCCGCCGCGGCGCCGTCGCCGAGGGCTCCGTCGGCGCCGGCACCGGCGCCACGGTCGCGAAGCTGCTCGGCCCCGAACGCGCCCTCAAAGGCGGCCTCGGCACCGCCAGCCTCGCCGGTCCCGGCGGCCTCATGGTCGGCGCGCTCGCCGTCGTCAACGCCGTCGGCAGCATCTACGACCCGGCCACCGGCGAATGCCGCGCCGGCCCCCGCGGCGACGACCCCGGCGAATGCCTCGCCATCCCCGCGGCCCTCGAGCGGCGCACCGCCGCCATGGACGCCCTCCAGCCCGCCGCGTCCGGCGCCGTCTCCGCCGCCCCGGGCGACCTCGAGAACACCACCCTCCTTTGCGTCGCGACGAACGCCCGGCTCGAACCGCACGAGCTCCAGCGGCTCGCCGTCCACGCCCACGACGGCTTCGCCCGCTGTGTCGTCCCCGCCCACACCCGCGGCGACGGCGACATCGCCTTCGCGCTCTCGACCGGCGACCTCCCGGCCCGGCCCGATGACCTCCTCCTGCTCGGCGCGCTCACGGCCGCCGCCGTCGAAACCGCCGTCCTCCGCGCCGTCGACCTCGCCCGGGGCACGAAGGCGGTCCCCTCCGCCGCCGAGTGGCGGGCCGCCGCCGCCCGCTAACGCCCGCAAGCCGCCCGCGCCCTATCCTTACGATCGTGCCCACCGACGTCCTCCTCATCCGCCACGCCGAGACCTACGGCAACATCGAAGGCCGCTTCTGCGGCCACTCCGAGACCGACCTGACGCCCCGGGGCATCGCCCAGGCGCGCGCCCTCGGCCTCCGCCTCCGCGGCCAGCAGTTCGATGCCGCCGCCGCCTCCGACCTCACCCGCGCCCTCCTCACCGCCCGCCACGCCCTCGAACACCACCCCACGCCGCTCGACCCCGCGCCCGACCCCCGCCTCCGCGAGATGCACTACGGCGAATGGGAGGGCCTCCCGGCCAGCGACATCGCCAAGACGCAGGCCGACGTCCTCCGCGCGTTCTTCACCGGCCAACGCCAGGCCGCCCCCGGCGGCGAAACCGTTCAGCAGCTCCGCGAGCGCACCGCCGCCGCCCTCCGCGACCTCGTCGACCGCTACCAGGGCGGCCGGCTCGTCGTCGTCTCCCACGGCAACGCCATCGCCGCCCTCCTCGCCGAGCTGCTCGGCATGCCGGTCGAACGCACCTGGGCGTTCGCCGTCGCCAACACCAGCGTCACGCGGCTCACCTTCGGGCGCAGCGGCCGCGTCACGCTCGGCGCCGTCAACGACACCGCCCACCTCGAGGGGCTCGACCTCCCCTGAGGCGCCGCCGCCGGCCGGCTACGCCCCGGCCAGCTCCGGCAGCTCCTGCCGCGGCACCATCCCCTCCAGCACCCGCTCCAGCGCCATCGTGTGGCTGCACACCGACCACTGCGCGAAGAAGTCGCAGTTGCAATGCCACCGGCCCTCGACCAGCGACACCTCGTGGTCGCTGTTCTCCCCGTGGAACGCCACGTGCAGGTTATCCACCTGCATCCGGTGCCGCTCCTGCGCGTAGACCTTCGCCTTCTCGATCTTGCCGATGAGGCTCGACTGCATGGTTCACCCCTCCTTCGAGAAGCACAAACGGCGGCACCTTTCGGCGCCGCCGTTACGGTCGGTGGATGCCCGCGGGAACATCCATACGCCCGCACCCTACGCGTTCGCAGATCCGCCTGTCAACGAATTTTCACACTTCCCCGCGCGCAACCGGCTTCGGCAGCGGCGCATCCCCGAGCCAGTCCTCCACCCGCATGAAGTACGGCTCCCGCCCGTGGATCTCCGGCGGAACGATGACGCCCGCGTCACGCGTCACGATGTTCGCCACCACCCGCAGCCCCTCCTGCTTCTTCGGGTTCCACCGGTACGTATCCACGCTCAGCACGATCGGCACGACGAGCCCCTCCGGCGCATCGAACCAGAGGAAGAACGGGTTCGTCTCCTCGTTCGCCTTCCGCTCCGGGTCGAAATCCGGGTTCCGCTCCGCGAACCGTGTCACTCCCGCGATGTACCCCTTCGCGAACCCCGAGTGGAACCACATCACCTGCGCCGCGCCGTACTTCGTCGTCACCTTCTGCTTCGCGACCTCGAACGCTTCCGCTTCGCTCGCGCAGGGCAGCTTCCCCTTCATCCGCCAGAGGTGGAGTTCGCGCGCGAAGGCCGTCTTCGAAAGCGGGATGCGCGCCGGCGTCCGCTCGCTGAACGGCAGCATCACCGGCACCTTCGAGCCCGGCGAGGTCGGGATCTCTTCCCCGTCGACGACCAGCTGGGTGCACATCCCGCTCCAGCCTACTCCGCCAGCCGGCCGTCGTCGCGGTAGGTCAGCACCGCTGCCGCCGGCGCGCTCACCGTCACCTCGCTGCCCGGCGCAGGGAGCGGCGCCCCGTCCGGGACCGCCGCCCGCGCCGGTGCGCCGCCGATCCGACCCTCCGCCGCGAGGTGCGTCCCGAGGTCGACCACCCGCTCGACGGTGAACGCGAACTCCCGCTCGCCCGGGCCGACGGTGAGCGCGCCCGGCCGGATCGCCTCGCGCCCGCAGCGCGTATAGCCGAGGAAGGCCGCCGCCTCCCGCGTCGGCGGCCGCCGGAACACCTCCCCAGCGGGGCCGCAGGCCGCCGGCCGGCCGCCGATGAGCAGCACGAGCTCCTGCGCCAGCTGCAGCGCCTCGTCCCGGTCGTGGGTGACGAGCACCACCGTCGCCCGCGTCGCGGCGAGCATCCCCGGCAGGTCGGCCAGCAGCGCCGCCCGCGCAGGCCCGTCCAGCCCGCTCAGCGGCTCGTCGAGCAGGACGAGCCCCGCCTCCAGCGCGAGCGCCCGGGCGAGGTTCGCCCGCTGCGCCTCGCCGCCCGAGAGCCGCAGCGCGTCGCGCCCGAGGAGGTGGCCGATGCCGCACGCCTCCGCCGCCCGCGC
This sequence comes from Tepidiforma sp., assembly GCF_026419595.1. Taxonomy (NCBI): domain Bacteria; kingdom Bacillati; phylum Chloroflexota; class Tepidiformia; order Tepidiformales; family Tepidiformaceae; genus Tepidiforma; species Tepidiforma sp. The sequence goes on from NZ_JANZZD010000033.1 coordinate 20,298, forward strand.
GATGCGCCGCGCCCGCTCCGCCGCCGGCACGCCGCGCAGGCGGAGCGCCAGCTCGAGGTTCTCCCGCACGGTGCCCCGCAGGAAGACTGCCCGCTGGAAGGCGTACGCGACTGCGCGCCGCGCGGCCCGCCCGGCCGGCTCGCCATCGAGCAGCACCCGGCCCCGGGCCGGCCGTTCGAGCCCGGCCATCAGCCGCAGCGCCGTCGTCTTGCCCGCGCCGTTCGGGCCGAGCAGCGCCGTCGCCGCGGCCCGCCCGAGGGTCAGCGCCGGCACCTCCAGCACCGTCCGCCCGCCCTTGCGGACCTCGACGTCCTCGAACCGCACCTCCATCAGCCGGACCGCTGCTGTGCGCGCGTCAGGATGAGGTTCACCGCGAATGCCAGCGCCAGCAGGATGAGGCCGAGCGCCAGCGCCCGCTCGGTGTTCCCCCGGCTCGTTTCGGTCACGATGGCGGTCGTCAGCACGCGCGTCTGCCCCTGCAGGTTGCCGCCGACGGCCATCGACGCGCCGACCTCCGAGACGACGCCCCCGAAGCCGGCCATCACCGCCGCGAGCAGCCCGAGCCGCGCCTCCCGCGCCAGCAGCCACAGCCGCCGCACCCGTCCCGCGCCCAGCACCTGCAGCAGCTCCGGCAGCTCCGGCGGCAGCGCCTGCACCGCCGCCGCCGTGAACCCGATGACCAGCGGCGTCGCGATCAGGAACTGGGCGAGAATCATCGCCTCGCGCGTGTAGATCAGCTCCAGCCCGCCCAGCGGCCCGGACCGCACGAGCAGCAGCCACACGACCAGCCCCACCACCACCGGCGGCATCCCCATCCCGGTGTTCACCAGCCCCAGCACGAGCGTACGACCCGGGAACCGCAGCCGGGCCAGCGCATACCCGGCGGGCACCCCCGCGAGCATCGCCAGCAGCGTCGCCGCCCCCGAGACGTAGATCGTCCGGAGCGCGATCTCCCGCACCTCGCGGTCGCCCGTGACGACCAGCCGCAGCGCCTCGAGCACGCCCGCCCAGAGGTCGCTCACCGGCCGCCCTCCCCGGCCCCTGCCGCGGCGTCGGCGAAGAAGAGCGGCTCGCCGTACCGGTCCCGCCCGAACGCCGCGATGACCCGCTGCGCCTCGTCCGAGACGAGGAAGGCGGCCCACGCCCGCGCCTGCGCCGCCTTCACACCCGGGTGCTTCTCCGGGTTCACCACGTAGACGTGGTAGACGTTCTGGAGCGCCGCGTCGCCCGCGAACAGCACCGCCAGCTCCAGCCGGCCGCGCAGCGCGAGGTAGGTCGCGCGGTCGGTGAGCGTGTACGCCCGCCGCTGGTCGGCGATGTTCAGCGTCGCGCCCATCCCCTGCCCGGTCTCCTCCCGGCGGACGGCTGCGGGGTCGAGCCCCGCCGCCCGCCAGAGCGCCAGCTCCTTCGCGTGCGTGCCCGAATTGTCGCCACGCGACACGAACGTCCCGGCCGCGGCGATGCGCCGCATCGCGTCGCCGATGCTCGCCGCGCTGCGCACCCCGGCCGGGTCCGACGGCGGCCCGACGAGCACGAAGTCGTTGTGCATCACGCGCCGCCCTTCGACCAGGTCGCCGGACGCGACGAGCGGCGCTTCCGCTTCCGGCGCGTGGCTCAGGATGGCGTCGGCGTCACCCCGGCGTCCCATCTCCAGCGCCGCCCCGGAGCCGACGGCGATGACCTTCACCCGCGTGCCGGTCTCTGCCTCGAACAGCGGCACGAGCACGTCGAGCAGGCCGCTGTCCTGCGTGCTCGTCGTCGTCGCGAGGATGAGCGAACCGCCGGGGCGGCCCGCGTCGCCCGCCGCCGGTGTTGCGGCCGGCCCCGCAGCCGCCCCGGCACATGCCGCCGCAGCCAGCATCCCCAGCACCGCGAGCACGAGCCACGCCCCTCGCCGCACCATGCGCCGACTCCTCGAAATGCTCGAGTCAGCATAACGCCGCTACCCCGAGGGTGCACCATGGCGGGGCGGAGGTTGGAGGTTGGAGGTTGGAGGTTGGAGGTTGGAGGTTGGAGGTTGGAGGTTGGAGGTTGGAGGTTGGAGGTT
>NZ_JANZZD010000034.1:0-21228 GCF_026419595.1 Tepidiforma sp.
CTCCCGGCTCCCGGCTCCCGGCTCCCGGCTCCCGGCTCCCGGCTCCCGGCTCCCGGCTCCCGGCTCCCGGCTCCCGGAACACCCGGAACACCCGTTGGGCGCATAGCGCCCCGCGGGGAGGGAGCCCCGCGACCACGGCGCCTCACCCCGCCATCCGTTCCCTTCTCCCTTTCTCCCCCTCTCCCTTTCTCCCTAACTCCTCGCTCCTCGCTCCTCCCTCCTCGCTCCTCCCTCCTCCCTCCTCCCAACCCCTTCTCCTGCTACCCTTGAAGCCACCGCATCCCCACCACGCCGCAGGGAGCCGCCATGTCCATTCTCCGCCACGCCGACCCGGAAGTCGCCGCCATCATCGAGGCTGAGCGCACCCGGCAGATCGAATCCCTCGAGATGATCGCGAGCGAGAACTACGCCTCCGCCGCCGTCCTCGAAGCCACCGGCTCCGTCTTCACCAACAAGTACGCTGAGGGCTACCCCGGCAAACGCTACTACGCCGGCAACCAGCACTCCGACCGCCTCGAGCAGCTCGCCATCGACCGCGCGAAGCAGCTCTTCGGCGCCGACCACGCCAACGTCCAGCCCACCAGCGGCGCCGAGGCCAACATGGCCGCCTACCTCGCCTTCGCCAACCCCGGCGACACCATCATGGGCATGGAGCTCTCCCAGGGCGGCCACCTCACCCACGGCTCCCCCGTCAACTTCTCCGGCCGCTTCTACCGCTTCGTCCCCTACACCGTCGACCGCGAAACCGAAACCATCGACATGGCCGAGGTCCGCCGCCTCGCCCGCGAAGCGAAGCCCCGCATCATCGTCGCCGGCGCTACCGCCTACCCCCGCCGCATCGACTTCGCCGCCTTCGCCGAGATCGCCCGCGAAGCCGGCGCCCTCCTCATGGTCGATATGTCCCACATCGCCGGGCTCGTCGCCGGCGGCGCCCACCCCAGCCCCGTTCCCCACGCCGACCTCGTCACCACCACGACGCACAAGACGCTCCGCGGCCCGCGCGGCGCCCTCGCCCTCTGCAAAGCCGAGCACGCCGACGCCCTCGACCGCGGCGTCTTCCCCGGCACCCAGGGCGGCCCCCACCTCCACAGCATCGCCGCCAAGGCCGTCGCCTTCGCCGAAGCCCTCCGGCCCGAATTCCGCGACTACGCCGCGCAGGTCGTCCGCAACGCCGCCGTCCTCGCCGAAGAGCTCCAGCGCGCCGGCCTCCGCCTCGTCTCCGGCGGCACCGATAACCACCTCATCCTCGTCGATTGCGGCTCCGTCGGCATCAGCGGCCTCAAGGCCCAGAACGCCCTCCAGGGCGCCGGCATCGTCACCAACCGCAACACCATCCCCTACGACCAGCGCTCCGCCTACGTCACCAGCGGCCTCCGCCTCGGCACCCCCGCCCTCACCAGCCGCGGCATGAAAGAGGACGAAATGCGCCGCGTCGCCAGCTGGATCGTCCGCGTCCTCAAAGACCCGGACGGCGAAGGCGTCCGCGAGACCGTCCGCGCCGAGGTCGCCGAATTCGCCCGCGCCTACCCCGTGCCCGGCATCACCGACGCCGAACCGGCCGCGGCTACCGCCTAGCACCGCCCCGTGCTACCCTCGACCGTTGACCCGGGGTCCCGGTTCTCCCCCGCGGAGGACAATCCCATCGCCCGGGCTGAGGTTCCATGAGGGAATACGAACTCACGGTCGTCTACGACCTCGCCGTCCAGGAAGCGGGCGGCCCCGCCGCCAGCGAAGAGCGCCTCAAGCAGCTCGTCGAATCCCGCGGCGGTAAGCTCCTGAAGCTCGACCACTGGGGCCGGCGCCGCATGGCCTACCCCATCCGCCACGCCATCGATGCCGACTACATCGTCAGCCGCATCGAAGCCGAGCCCGCCGCCGTCAGCGGCATCGAAACCGCCCTCCGCATCGATGAGAAGGTCTACCGCCACCTCATCGTGCGCGCCGACGAGCTGCCGGCCCCGCCGCCCCCGCGCGAACCGCGCGAGCCCCGCGCCGAGGCGGCGCCCGCCCAGCCGGCGGCGCCCGCCCCCGCCCCTGCGGCCGAGGCGGCGCCCGCCCCCGAAGCGTCAGCCCCTGTCGCCGAATCCAGCGAGACTCCGGCCGCGGCCGATGCGCCCGCCGGCGAACCGGCCGAATCCTAGCCCGGAGGCCCCCAGATGGCGGGACTGAACAAAATCCTCCTCATCGGCAATGCCGGCCGCGATGCCGAGCTGCGCTACCTCTCCAGCGGCACTCCCCAGTGCCAGTTCAGCCTCGCCGTCAACAACCGCCGCAAAAACCAGCAGACCGGCGAATGGGAAGACCAGACCGAATGGTTCAACATCGTCGTCTGGGGCGATACCGCCGAGCGCGTCTCCCAGTACATCACCAAGGGCAAGCAGCTCTTCATCGAAGGCCGCGTCCAGACCCGCTCATGGGAAGATGACCAGGGCCAGAAGCACTACCGGACCGAAGTCATCGCCCAGAACCTCCAGCTCCTCGGCGGCCCGCGCGACCAGCCCGCCGGCGACGACTGGGGCAACGGCGGCTCCAGCCGGTCGCGCTTCGCCCCCCGCGGCGATATCGACGAGCCCGGCTACGGCCGCCCCCGCGGCGGCAGCATCCCCCGCGAGGACGTCGACGTCGACGACCTCCCCTTCGAATAGCCCAGCCCGCTGGCACCGCCAGCCCGCCCGCGGCCGGTTCGCCGCGAAACCCCGGTCCCCGCACCAGCGGAGACGAACCCATCGGGAAGGATGAACGACCATGACCTCTGAAGAACGCACCACCCCCGCACCCGCCGCCGAAGGCGAGCGCCCCGCACGCCAGCAGCGCCCCCGCTACACCAACCGCCGCAAAGTCTGCCGTTTCTGCGTCGAAAAGATGGACGGCGTCGATTACAAGGACATCGCCCGCCTCCGCATGTACATCTCCGACCGCGGCAAGATCGAGCCCCGGCGGAAGACCGGCACCTGCCTCAAGCACCAGCGCCTCGTCGCCACCGCCATCAAGCGCGCCCGGCACCTCGCGCTCCTGCCCTACACGCTCGAGCACATCCGCAAGACCGGCATCTTCCCCATCCGCGGCTAACCCCGCCGCCCGCGGCCCCCACCGGAGCAAGCCATGGCTCGACGCGAACGCACCACCGCCCTCCCCCGCCAGCGGCCCCGCGAAGCGCGGCCCGGCGCCCGCGGCGGCTTCTTCCTCACCACCGAGGAGACCCTCCGCCTGCTCATCCTCGGCGGCGCCTCCCTCCTCCTCGTCATCGTCCTCGGCCTCCTCGGCTGGCGGTGGTACGACCAGACCTTCCGCGTCCCCGAAAAAGTCATCCTCCAGGTCGGCGATGAGCGCTTCAGGCTGAAGTACTACGCCGACCGCCTCTTCCCCTACGCCCAGTCCGTCGCCGGCTCCGGCATCAACCTCGGCCTCGCCGAGCAGCAGCTCCTCACCCAGCTCGAAAACGAGGCCATCGTCAACGCCATCGCCCGCGAGCGCGGCATCACCGTCACGCCCGACGACGTCACCAACGAAATCGCCAGCCAGCTCGGCGTCCCCGCCGGCGGCGCCGGCACCACCTTCGATACCCTCTACCGCCAGCGGCTCCAGTCGCTCACCATGAGCGACGCCAACTACCGCCGCTGGGTCGAAGCGCAGGTCTACCGCAAGAAGCTGAAGGACGCCATCCTCGCCGATATCGGCGACACCACCGAGATGGTCACCCTCCGGACCATCATCACCACCACCGAAGACGAAGCCAAAGCCGCGCTCGCCCGCATCCAGGCCGGCGAAGACATGGGCACCGTCGCCCAGACCGCCTCCAAAGACCTCAACTCCCGCCAGAAAGACGGCATCATGGACCCCGAGCCGCCCGCGCTCCTCCCCGCCGCCGTCCAGGCCGCCATCGAAGGCAAGCCCGCCGGCAGCGAGATCATCGGCCCCGTCCAGCTCGCCAACGGCGACTGGTGGATCCTCCGCATCGAAAAGCGCGACCCGAACGCCACCCCCTCCGACACCCAGAAGTCCCAGCTCGCCGACCTCCGCATCGACGAGCTCATCAAGGAGAAGCGCGCCACCATCACCATCCGGCGCAACATCACCAGCAGCGATTTCCGCTGGGCGGAGGAGCATGCCAACTAAAGACGGCCGCCACCAGATCGGCGTCGGCCTCATCGGCCTCGGCGTCGTCGGCTCCGGCGTCGCCCGCGCCCTCCTCGAGCGGCGCGACTACTTCGCCCGCCAGGTCGGCGCCGAGCTCGTCGTCCGCCGCGCCGCCGTCCGCGATACCGCCAAGCCCCGCGCCGTCGACCTCCCCCCCGGCACCATCACCGCCGACGTCGACGCCATCCTCAGCGACCCCGAGATCGACATCGTCGTCGAAGTCATCGGCGGCGAAGAGCCGGCCGGCACCTACATCCGCCGCGCCATCGAAGCCGGCAAACACGTCGTCACCGCCAACAAAGAGCTCATCGCCAAGAGCGGCCCCGCCCTCCTCGCCGAGGCCCACCGCCGCGGCCTCGACATCATGTTCGAAGCCAGCGTCGGCGGCGGCATCCCCCTCATCGCCCCGCTCCGGCGCGACCTCCTCGCCAACAAGATCACCTCCATCCGCGCCATCATCAACGGCACCACCAACTACATCCTCACCAGCATGGCGAACAACGCCGCCGTCGCCGAAGCGCTCCACCGGCAGGGCCTCGAACCCCCGCCCGGCGGCTACGCCGAGGCCCTCCGCGCCGCCCAGGAGCTCGGCTACGCCGAGCCCGACCCCACCAACGACGTCGAGGGCTACGACGCCGCCTACAAGCTCGCCATCATGGCCACCCTCGGCTTCCGCACCCGCGTCCACCCCTCCCAGGTTCACACCGAAGGCATCACCCGTCTCTCCGCCAGCGACTTCGAAGCCGCCCGCGAACTCGGCTACGCCATCAAGCTCCTCGCCATCGCCGAGCGGACCAGCGCCGGCATCATCGCCCGCGTCGCCCCCGCCTTCATCCCCCTCCACGAACCCCTCGCCCGCGTCGACGGCGTCTACAACGCCGTCCAAATCCACGGCGACCTCACCGGCACCGTCCTCTTCCAGGGGCGCGGCGCCGGCTCCGAACCCACCGCCTCCGCCGTCGTCGCCGACCTCCTCGACCTCGCCCACGCCATCGTCCTCGGCGCCCGCGAACGGAAATACTGGGGCCCCGAAGGCGATATCCCCGTCCTCGGCCTCGAACACCTCGAAACCCGCTACTATCTCCGCGTGAAGGTCACCGATAAACCCGGCGTCCTCGCCCAGATCGCCCGCACCCTCGGCGACCACGACGTCAGCATCGCCGCCGTCAGCCAGAAAGAAACCGACACCGACGCCCAGACGGCCGACCTCGTCATCATGACCCACCGCGCCCGCGAAGGCGCCGTCCAGGCCGCCCTGCGCGACATCGCCACCCTCCCCGTCGTCGTCCAGGTCTCCAGCTTCCTCCGCGTGGAGGGCTGAGATGCCCGGCGAGCCCCAGGCCCAGGCGATCACCGAGCTCCTCACCTGGCTCGAACAGCAGCTCCGCGCCACCCGCGAAGAGCAGGCCCGCCACGTCGCCTACCTCGACCAGCTCCGCCGCCAGGTCCACGACCTCTCCGAGCAGATCGACGCCGCGGAGCGCCACCTCCGCGAGTTCGAGCCCCGCTTCCTCCCCTTCCGCGGCCTCCCCGAAAAACTCAACAGCATCGACCAGGCCATGGAAGACCTCCGCCAGGCCGTCAGCACCACCCGCGCCGAGGCCGACAACCAGTTCCGGCTCCTCCGCGCCGAATCCGAATACGACCGGCAGGAGCGCTCCGAAGTCATCCGCCGCGTCGATTCCGCCGCCCACCAGCTCGGCCTCGTCCTCGCCGACGTCGCGCAGGTCCAGCAGCAAACCGCCCAGGTCGCCCAGCAGCTCCAGGCCCTCCTCGAACGCCAGCGCGAGGTCGAACAGCAGGTCCACCAGTTCGGCCTCCGCCTCGACCGCTCCATCGAAGTCAACCGCGACCTCGAAGAACGCATCAAGCAGGTCCTCCTCGGCGACCTCGACGACCGCTTCGAAGTCGTCTTCGAACGCCTCCAGGTCGTCGGCGAAATGGTCCGCCGCAACGAAGAGCTCATCAGCACCGTCGCCCACGAGCGCGACTACCGCCAGGAGCTCATCGACGAAATCGCCCTCTGGCGCGAAGAGCACCACCGCATCGACAATCGCCTCAACCAGCTCGAAGAGGTCACCGACCGCCTCGTCGGCGTCATCGATAAGCTGCAGGGCGAAATCACCCTCCTCGAAGGGCGCCACTCCGGCCTCGGCGAGCGCGTCGCCACCATGCGCCGCGATATCGCCGAAGTCGTCGACCACGTCCGCGAAGAGTTCGCCAAGTTCAACGCCATGTACGAAAAACAGCGCCGGAAGCAGATCCAGGTCCTCGAGCAGGAGCTCCGCGAGATGAAGTTCCACGCCTTCCGGCCGCCGGAGGAACCGTGACCGCCGCGACCGTCCGCCCCCGGGGCGTCCTCTACCGCTGGGCCGAGGTGCTCCCCCTCACCGACCAGACCCCCCGCATCTCGCTCGGCGAAGGCGAAACCCCCCTCGTCCGCTCCGCCGCCCTCGCCGCCGAATGCGGCCTCGATGAGCTCTGGTTCAAGCTCGAAGCCTGCAACCCCACCGGCTCGTTCAAAGACCGCGGCATGGTCGTCGCCGTCGCCAAGGCCCTCGAAGCCGGCGCCCGCGCGATCCTCTGCGCCTCCACCGGCAACACCAGTGCCAGCGCCGCCGCCTACGCCGCCCACACCGGCATCGATTGCCTCGTCCTCGTCCCCGGCGGCAAAGTCGCCGCCGGCAAGATGGCGCAGGCCGCGGCCTACGGCGCCCGCATCATCGAAATCGACGGCAACTTCGATGACGCCCTCCGCGCCGCCCGCGTCCTCACCGAACGCCACCCGGTCGCGCTCGTCAACTCCGTCAATCCGCACCGCATCGAAGGCCAGAAGACCGCCGCCTACGAAATCTGCGACGTCCTCGGCGATGCCCCCGAGGTGCTCGCCATCCCCGTCGGCAACGCCGGCAACATCACCGCCTACTGGCGCGGCTTCACCGAATGCGCCGAGCGCGGCCTCGCCAGCCGCCACCCCCGCATGTGCGGCTTCCAGGCCGCCGGCGCCGCCCCGCTCGTCTCCGGCCAGCCCGTCGCCAACCCCCAGACCATCGCGACCGCCATCCGCATCGGCAACCCCGCCAGCTGGCAGACCGCCATCGCCGCCCGCGATGAATCCGGCGGCCTCATCGAAGCCGTCACCGACGACGATATCCTCGAGGCCTACCGGCTCCTCGCCCGCCGGGAAGGCCTCTTCGTCGAACCCGCCAGCGCGGCCTCCGTCGCCGGCCTGCTGAAGCTCGGCCGCGCCGGCCGCCTCCGCGGCGGCCGCGCCGTCGCCATCCTCACCGGCCACGGCCTCAAGGACCCGGATACCGCCCTCGCCGCCTGCCAGCCGCAGATCGTCCGCGCCCCCGCCACCGTCGAGGGCATCGAAGCCGCCCTCGGCTGGTAGCCCCGGCTGGCAGCTACTCCACCTTCAGCCCCAGCACCTCCGGCGCCGCCGGCGGATACCGCAGGTCGAGCGACTCCAGCTTCTCCACCAGCGCCCGCGCCACCACCAGGTCGCGATACCACTTCCGGTCCGCAGGCACCACGTGCCACGGCGCGTGCTTCGTGTTGCACCGCTCCAGCGCATCTTCGAACGCCTCGAGGTACGCATCCCAAAGCTTCCGCTCCTCGAGGTCGCTCAGCCGGAACTTCCACTGCTTCTTCGGGTTGTCGATCCGCTCCTGCAGCCGCGCCCGCTGCTCGTCCTTCGAAATCGCGAGGAAGAACTTCATCACGATCGTCCCGTTCCGCTGCAGGTACGCCTCCATCTGGTTGATGTCCTCGTACCGCTGCTCCCACACCTCCTTCGGCACGATCCCCTTCACCCGCTCCACCAGCACCGCTTCGTAATACGACCGGTTGAAGATCGTGATATGCCCCCGCTCCGGCATCTTCTTGTGGTAGCGCCAGAGGTAATCGTGCGCCAGCTCCTCCGGCGTCGGCACTTTGAAAGTCTCCACCGAACAGCCGATCGGCCCCACCTGCTCGAAGACCGAGTTGATCGTCCCGTCCTTCCCGGCCGTGTCGATCCCCTGCAGTACCACCAGCATCGCGTACCGCGCATCGGCGTAGAGGAGGTTCTGCAGCTCGTTCAGCCGCACGCGGAGGCCGATCAGTTCCGCCTCTGCCGCCTCCTTCTCGACCCCGTTCGACGCCGCGGGGTCGAACTTCCGCAGGTCGATCCGCGCATGCGGGGGAAACACGATGGGCTGGTGATGACCGTTGGCGTGGCTGTTGCTCATGCCGGCGATTATCCGCCCGCCGGCCCGCCCCCTGCACGCCGTGCCGCCCGCCGCTGCCGCTGCTCCGCCGGCAGCGCTTCCTCGAAATGGTCCTTCCACTCCGGCTCCGGCGCCTCGCAGCCAGCCTTCGGCACGAAGACCGAGCGCTCCACCAGCTGCATCTTGTGGATGTAGCGCGGGCAGTTCGGGAACACCTCCTCCACCGCCACCCGCACGACGAACTGCGCCCCCGGCCACGCCGCCGCCAGCGGGTCCGCCCAGTCGATCGAGGCCGTCCCGTTCAGCCGCATCCGCCACTGGTTCGCGAAATCGATGAACAGCATCCCCACGCGCCCCGTCTCGAGGATGTTCCCCGCCGTCATGAACTGCCCGTTCCCGTCGTAGCTCGGAAACGCGATCGTCCGCTCATCCAGCACCCGCACGAAGCCCGGCTCGCCGCCCTTGTACGAACAGTCCAGCCGGCCGTCCGCCCCCTGCGTGGCGATGAAGAACATATCCATCCGCTCGATGAACCGCCGGTCGCCCTCGCTGAGCCGGTCCCGCACCGTCTTTTCGGTAATCGCGTCCGCCAGCCGGCGCGTATCGAACCGGTCCTGCACCTCGCGCGCGCCCTCGCCATGCGTGAATGGCATCGTCCCCCTCCTTGCCCCATGGCCGCCTCCTGCGGTCTACTGGGCCCGCGCACACTCTACACCCGCGAGGCAACGCCCCGATGCCCAGCCGCCGCGCCGAAATCGCCCTCACTCCCGAAGAGCAGGAGCAGTTCCTGAAGGAGGGCTGGACCCTCCAGGTCGCCTCCATCGGCCCGAAGGGCTACCCCCACCTCGTCGCCATGTGGTACGTCGTCATCGACGGCATGGTCCACTTCACGACCTTCGCCAAGAGCCAGAAGGTCCTCAACCTGCGCCGGAACCCGAAGATCACCGTCATGCTCGAATCCGGCAAGCTCTACCAGGAGCTCAAGGGCCTCGTCATCGAAGGCGACGCCGAGATCATCGAGGACACCCCCTTCACCGCCCGCGTCATGGGCCTCGTCGGCGAAAAGTACAACGGTATCCCCGCGCCGATGGAAACGCCGGAGGCCGCCCTCAAGGTCGCCTCCAAGCGCGTCACCGTCCGCGTCCGCCCCGTCGACGTCTACTCCTGGGACCACGCGAAGCTCGGCGGCCGCTACTAGGCCGCCCCGCGGGCGCGCAGCCCGCCTACTGCTGCGGCCGCCGCGCCGCCCGCCGGATGGCGAAGCCCGCCGCCTCCACCCGCCGCGTCATCCCGAGCTTGCTCAAGATGTCGCTCACGTGGTGCTTCACCGTCTTCTCCGAGAGGTAGAGCTGCTCGCCAATCTCCCGGTTCGTGAGCCCCTCGGCGATGAGGTCGAGGATCTTCAGCTCCCGCTCCGTCAGCTGCGCCGCCAGCCGGTCCTCCTCGGTGACGATGTTCCCCCGCCGGATCTGTTCGATGACCGCCGCCGAGCTCGCCGGGTCGAGCGTCTTGCCGCCCCGGCCCACCACCCGCATCGCCGCGACGAGGTCGTTCGTCTGCACGTCCTTCAGGAGGAAGCCGCTCGCCCCCGCCACGATCGCCTGCATCACCGCCTCCTCGTCGCTGTAGGAGGTGAGCATCAGCACGTTCGCCCCCGGCACCGCCGAGCGGATCTCCCGGCACGCCTCGATGCCGTTCAGCTTCGGCATCCGCACGTCCATCACCACGAGGTCCGGGTTCGTCTTCTTCGCCTCCCGCACCGCCTCCATCCCGTCGCGCGCTTCGCCCACCACGGAAAACTCCGGGTGGCCCCGCAGCGCCGCCTTCAGCCCCTGCCGGACCAGGTCGTGGTCGTCCGCCAGCAGGACGTGGATCGTGCCGTCTGCCGTCGCCGTCATAGCTCCTCCTCATCGTCGCGGTGCCGCGGGATCGCGACCCGCACCGTCGTGCCCATCCCCGGGATGGGGATGATCGTCAGCTCCGCGCCGAGCCGCTCCGCGCGCGTCCGCATCGTGATGGTGCCGAGCCCCCGCCGCGTCGTCGCCTCTTCGAAGCCGACGCCGTTGTCCTGGATGGTCAGCACCGTCGCGTCGTTCGTTTGCCGCAGGTCGACCGCGATTTTCGTCGGCGCCCCGTGCCGCACTGCGTTCGAAAGCGCCTCCCGCGCGATGTAGAGCAGGTCCTCCGATTCCCGCGTCGTCAGCTCCTGCAGCGCCGCCGCCGAGATGTTGACCACCGTCGCGATGCTCGAAGGCACCAGCTGCCGGATGACGAACGCGAGGTCCCGCGTCAGTTCCGGCTGCTCGACCGGCGTGCCCGCCTCCAGCATCGTGATGTAGCTCCGGATGTCCGCGATGATTTCGTTGATCCGGCCCACCGCGTTCGCCAGCGCCTCCCGCGCTTCCGCCGGGTAGTCGGCCTGGTTCGCCATCGCGTCGCACTCGAGCCCGAGCGCATAGAGCGCCTGGATCGTCCCGTCGTGGAGGTCGTGCGCGATCCGCTCCCGCTCCTCCAGCAGAAAGATCCGGCCGCGCCGCTCCCGCGCCAGCGCGTACGAGACGCTCACCGCCGCCTGCAGCGACAGCACCGCCGCCGCCACCTCGTCCTCCGCCGTGAACGGCGGCGCATCCGCCCCGCGCGCCATGTAGAGCGACCCGATCGTCCGCCCTCCCGCCCGGATCGGCACGCCGAGGAAGCGCGTCATATCCGGGTGGCCCGGCGGCCAGCCGGTGAAGTGCGGGCTCGAACGGAGGTCGTCCAGCCGCAGCGGCCGCTCACAGGTCGCGAGGTGGCCGAGCAGCCCCCGTCCCTTCGGCGGGTCGCCCAGCCGCCGCGCCTGCTCGTCGCTGATCCCGGCGTAGATGAAGCGCGTCAGCACGCCCTCTTCGTCGAACGTCGAAATCGCCGCGTACGCCGCCCCCGTCACCTCCCGCGCCCGCTCCGCCAGCCGGTGCAGGATCTCCGAGAGGTCCTCGCTCGAGGCGAGCAGCTCGCTCGTGACCGCCATCTCCGAAAGGCGCTCGAAGCTCCCGGGCCCTGTGGCCGGCCCATTCGCTGCAGTCTCCATTAGGCCGAATGGTAACGCATTCCTTACCCGTGCAACCGTTTGCCCCGGCCGCCGCGAGCTTCGGGCCGCTCGGCCCGCGCCGCTGGTCCGAAGGGCCCTGACCGCTCCCCGGGCCGCCTTTCGAAACTGGAACCATGGAGGGCACCCCTATCCACGTCGTCTCTGCCGACGGCGCCCTGCGCCGCGCCCTCGTCGCGCGCCTCGAACGCGCCCCCGAGCTCCACGAGAATGCTTCCGGCGACCTCGATTTCGCCAACATCCGGCCCGGCGACGTCGTCGTCTCCACCCCGGCCGACTGTCCCCCGGAGCGCGCCCACGAACTCACCCGCGCCGGCGCTGCCGTCATCATCCTCGCCGCCATCCCCCGCCCCGACGAGCGCGACCGCTACGAACGCGCCGGCGCCGCCGCCTACATCCCGATGCTCATCGACGGCGTCGACCTCGTCCGCGCCATCGGCCAGAGCCTCGCCCGCGCCGGCGCGCCGGACCACCGCTGCCGCACGGCCTGAGCCGCCCCGCTCAGCCGCCGCCCGCGATAGCCTGCCGCGCGGCCTCGATCCACCGCCCGTCGCCGAACCGCTCCAGCTGGTAGAGCCACCACTCCGCGCCCCAGAGGTAGATCCGCTCCGCGCCGGTCCGCCGGGCGTAGTCCACGTTCTTCAGCATCGTCGCCGGCGAGAGGTTCTTCGAGGGGTTCGCCGGGCTGATGCGCCGCGCGTCGCCGTCCGTCCACGGCTCCGCCTGCAGCTCCGTCACCCAGAACTGCTTGCCCGCGGCGCGCGCCGTCCGCGCCTGGTAGGCGTAGTTCGGCATCAGCCAGCCGATCTGCAGGATGTCGATGACGAACTGACGGCCCGCGAGGAAGTAGTTCCGCCGCGGGTAGAGGCTCTGCGCCAGCACGTCCGCATCGGCGAGCGCCTCCTTCCAGCGCCGGTCCATCACGTAGTGCTGCGCATGGTTGATCGCCACCGGCCGGCCGAGCGGGTCGTTCGCCCGGATCGCCGCCGCGACGTCCGCCACGTAGTCGCGCCCGAGCGACCAGTTCTGCGCCCGGTGCGAAGCGATGTACCCCTCGTTCTCCGCCGTCCACGAATCGATCTCCGGCCGCCCGGCCAGCCGCGCCGTCACCGCCGCGACCATCCGCAGCGCCCGCGCCCGCAGCGCCGGCTCCTCCGAGAGCACCATCCCATCGCGCAGCTCCACGCCCTCCAGCGCCCACGCCGGGATGTAGAACTCCGGGTGCCGCTGCGCCTTCATCCCGATCGAGACGTTCGCCGTCGCCCCCGCCGCCCGCACGGCGTCCAGCTGCGCCTCGATGACCGAGAAGTCGAACTCCCCTTCCCGCGGCTCTACCTCGTCCCAGTTCACGCTGAGGCGGACGAGCCCCGCGCCGGTCAGGTCGATGAGCTGCCTTAGCACCTCCGCGCACCATGCCGCCCGGCCCGGCCGCCCATCGTCGGCGTGGCCGTCCGGGCCGGCCCCGGGCTCTTCGAGCAGCAGGTACTCCGCCTGGTCGCAGCTGAAGTTGATGCCGATTGCCGAATCCGCCGGCGGCTCCCGGTTCGACCACTGCAGATGGAGCGTGAGCCAGACCTGGCCGAGCAGGAGGGCGAGCGCGGCGAGCGCCCCGCCGGCAATTCCCGCCACCTGCCAGCGCCGCCGGAGCCCCATCGCCCTCCATTCTCGCCCGCGCCGGCCGTTAGCTCACCATCCGCCGCACGATTTCGTACATCAGCTCGCAGCCGAGGTTCAGGTTCTCCACCGTCAGGAACTCGTCGTTGCCGTGGAAGCCGCGCCGCTCCTCCGGCGAAAGCAGGCAGGGGATGAAGCCGTACGCCGGGATGCCCCGCTCCCGCAGGAACCGGTTGTCCGTCCCGCCGATCGTCATCCCCGGCACCACCACCGCGTCCTCCATCGCCTCCTTCACCACCGAGGTGATCGTCCGGAACAGCTCCGTGTCCCACGGTACGGCCGCCGGCTCGCCGTGGTCCGGCGAGAGCAGCTCGACTTCCACCCGCTCGTCGTCGATCCGCTCGCGCACCTGCCGGATCCACTCCCGCTTCGATTGTCCCGGCAGCAGCCGGCAGTCGATCACCGCCTCGCTCCGGGCCGGGATGACGTTCGCCTTGATCCCCGCGTTCAGCATCGTCAGGTTCAGCGTGTTCTGGAACATCGCCAGCAGCTCCGGCGACCGCCGAATCCGCTCCTCCACCGCCTTCCGGTCGGAGCGCGGCGGCATCAGCCCCGCCTCGGCCAGCCGGTCGAGGTACGCCTCCGTGTCGGGCGTGAAGATGAGCGGCCGCTCCCAGTCCGTCAGCCGCTGCAGCGCCCGGACGAGGTAGACGGCCGAGTTGTCCGCGTGCGGCACGCTGCCATGGCCCGGCCGGCCGACCGCCGTCAGCTTCAGCCAGCAGATGTCCTTCTCGTTCGTTGCCACGCTGAAGAGTCGGGTCTCCTGCCGCCCGAACCGCGTCGTGCCCGCCGCGCCCTCGCTCAGCTCGTACTCCACGTCCACCACGTCCGGCCGGTGCTCGCACAGCCACGCCATCCCGTAGTCGCTCCCTGCCTCCTCATCCGGCACCGCGCAGAAGACCACGTCCCGCCGGAGCGGCACCCCCTCCCGCTTCAGCAGCAGGAGCGCGATGAGCTGCATCACCCCGCAGCCCTTCATGTCGACCGCCCCCCGGCCGTACACCCGCCCGTCCTGCACCAGCCCGGCGAACGCCGGCACCGACCAGTACTGCTCCTCCACCGGCACCACGTCCGTGTGGTTGCAGAGCATGATCGGCCGCTTCGAACCGTCGCCCCGCAGCCGCGCGACCAGCACCTCCCGGTTCGGCGCCGTCTCGATGTACTCGACCGGGATGCCCTCCGCCTCGCAGATCGCCCCGAGGAAGCGCGCTGCCGGCTTCTCGTTGCCCGGCGGATTCGTCGTGTCGATCTGCAGGTAGCGCACGAAAATGTCGAGCGCTTCGCGGTGCACGGCCGGCCAGTCGATTGCCATCTTGCTCCTCCAGCCCCGGGGTGGAGCCGGATTCTCCCCCGGAGGAACGCCCGGCGGCAACTGAGTTGCATCATGCAACGAACTGCGAGACCATAGGCGCCATCGCCAGCCCGGGAGGAAGCCCTAATGTCCGACGCCGCCCCCGCCCCCACCAGCGCCGCCGACTGGAACGCGCGCTCCGCCGGCCGCCTCCCCGGCCTCGTCGGGCTCGAGGTGACCGCCATCGGCGAGCGCTTCGCGGAGGGCCGCCTGCCCATCCGCCCCGACCTCCTCGCCCCCAACGGTTTCCTCCACGCCGCGACCGTCATCGCCCTCGCCGATACCCTCTGCGGCTACGGCTGCTCCGCCAGCCTCCCCCAGGGCGCCGCCGGCTTCACCACCATCGAACTCAAGGCGAACTTCCTCGGCACCGCCACCGAAGGCATCATCGCCGCCCGCGCCAGCATGCTCCACGGCGGCCGCACCACCCAGGTCTGGGACGCCGAGGTCACCCACCTCGAATCGGGCCGCACCCTCGCCGTCTTCCGCTGCACCCAGGCCGTCCTCTGGCCCCGCGCCTAGCCCGCACCGTCCGCCCCGCCTACGATACGTGCGCCAGGCAGCCCCGGTTGGCTGGCGACCCTCTCGCCAGGAGCCGCGGCCGGTGAAAGTCCTGCGCATCACGGATAGCAACGACGTAACGCCGGGCGGGACGCCCGGCCGCCCCGCGCTCGTCGCCCGCGCTCTCGAAGCCCGCTTCGGCGAACCCGTCGAGATGGTCGTCAAGTCCGTCTGGCCGAACGAGCGGATGCCCGCCATCATCGGCAAATGGCTCGATGACGAGCGCCCCGACGTCGTCTGGCTGGGCATCAACCGGTTCTGGTTCAACTACCCGAGCGTCCCGCTCCGCCTCCGCCGGAAGCTCGGCCCGCTCGGCGACCGGCTCGCCCGGCTCGGCCTCGGTGCCGCCGCGAACCCCGTCATCGGCCCGTCCCGCGCGTTCCGGCTCGCCCGCAGCCTCCTGCTCCGCACCGTCGGCGGCGATTACCACTTCGAGCCGGAAGAAATCCTCCCCCGCATCGAAGCCTCCATCCGCCGCATCCTCCGCCAGGAAGGCGTGGTCCTTGCCGTCTGGGGGCCGTTCGGCCGCTCCCGCTGGTCCGTCACCCGCGCGCAGGCCGCCGCCGAGCAGCGCCGCCAGGCCGTCGTCGTCGCCGCCCTCGAACGGCTCGCGCGCGACCTCCACTTCGCGTACGCCGGTGCCGGTGCGCCCCTCTACCTCAGCCACGAAACGCCGGAGCTGGCGCCCGACGGCTTCCACTTCGGCGTCAGCTACGAAGCCGAGTCCGGCGAGCGCCACGCCGCCTTCCTCATCCAGGCGATCGAAGCCGAGCGCGGCGCCGTCACCCGCCCCGCCTGAACTCGCCCCGAACCCGCAACCCTGCTAAAATGTGCAGGTGAGCGAACGAATTTCGGGCCGCTGCCCCTGCCGGCTCGCACCCCGCGAGGCATTCCCCCGCTGATGGCTACCCAGGCGACCTCCTCGACCTATACCGCCGAAAACATCCAGGTCCTCGAAGGCCTCGAAGCCGTCCGCAAGCGGCCCGGCATGTACATCGGCACCACCGATAAAGCCGGCCTCCACCACCTCGTCAAAGAGCTCGTCGACAACGCCGTCGACGAAGCCATGGCCGGCTACTGCGACCGCATCGAAGTCATCTTCCACGCCAACGGCTGGTGCACCGTCAAAGACAACGGCCGCGGCATCCCCGTCGACATCCAGAAGCAGACCGGCAAGTCCGCCGTCGAAACCGTCATGACCGTCCTCCACGCCGGCGGCAAGTTCGGCGGCGGCGGCTACAAAGTCTCCGGCGGCCTCCACGGCGTCGGCGCCTCCGTCGTCAACGCCCTCAGCGAAGCCATGTGGGTCGAAGTCGTCCCCGACCCTGCCGCCCAGGGCGCGGACAAGGCCGGCCGCGTCTACCGCCAGGAGTACGAGCGCGGCCGCCCCCTCACCGAACTCACCCCGCGGCCCCTCGACGACCCCGCCCGCGGCCACGGCACCACCGTCTCCTTCAAGCCCGACCCCGCCATCTTCGAAAGCGTCGACTTCGAATTCCGCATCGAAGCCGAACGCCTCCGCATGTACGCCTTCCTCACCAAGAAGACCTGGTTCCGCCTCCTCGATGAGCGCACCGACCAGGAGGTCAACTACTACTTCGAAGGCGGCATCAAGAGCTTCGTCCGCTACGTCAACCGCGACCGCGAAGCCCTCAACCCCGACCCCATCTACGTCGAGCGCGAGGTCGACGGCAACCTCATCGAGTGCGCCATCCAGTACAACGACGGCTTCAACGAGACCGTCTACACCTTCGCCAACTCCATCAACACCATCGACGGCGGCTCCCACCTCACCGGCTTCCGCCAGGCCCTCACCCGCGTCCTCAACGACTACGCCCGCAAGCAGAAGATCCTCAAGGAGAACGACCCCAACCTCACCGGCGATGACGTCCGCGAAGGCCTCGTCGCCGTCATCTCCGTCAAGCTCCCCGAGCCCCAGTTCGAAGGCCAGACCAAGACGCGCCTCGGCAACCAGGAAGTCGCCGGCCAGGTGCAGGCCGTCGTCGGCGAAGCCCTCGCCCTCTACCTCGAAGAGCACCCCTCCGAAGGCCGCCGCATCGTCGAGAAGTGCCTCATCGCCAGCCGCGCCCGCGAAGCCGCCCGCAAAGCGCGCGACCTCGTCCAGCGCAAGAGCGCCCTCGAAAGCGGCGCCCTCCCCGGCAAGCTCGCTGATTGCTCCTCCCGCGACCCCGAGGAATCCGAACTCTTCATCGTCGAGGGCGACTCCGCCGGCGGCTCCGCCAAGCAGGGCCGCGACCGCCGCTACCAGGCCATCCTCCCCCTCTTCGGTAAGATCCTGAACGTCGAGAAAGCCCGGCCCGATAAGATGCTCGGCCACGAGGCGATCCGCCTCATCATCTCCGCCCTCGGCACCGGCATCCGCGAAACCTTCGATCTCGCGAAGCTCCGCTACCACAAAATCATCATCATGACGGACGCCGACGTCGACGGCGCCCACATCCGCACCCTCCTCCTCACCTTCTTCTTTCGCAACATGCCCGAGCTCATCGAGCACGGGCACCTCTACATCGCCCAGCCGCCCCTCTACCGCGCCCAGCACGGCAAAGAGGTCCGCTACTTCTACACCGACCAGCAGCTCGAGGAGTACCGCAAGCAAAACCGGCGGGCGAACCTCAACGTCCAGCGCTTCAAGGGCCTCGGCGAAATGAACGCCGAGCAGCTCTGGGAAACCACCATGAACCCGGCGAACCGCACCCTGCTCCAGGTCACCATCCACGACGCTGCCACCGCCGACGCCCTCTTCTACGAACTCATGGGCGACGACGTCTCCCACCGCCGGAAGTTCATCCAGGCGAACGCCAGCCAGGTCCGCAACCTCGACATCTGACGCGCCGCTCCGAAGCCGGTCGAGCGCGCGGCGCGCTCAGTCCCGCCGCGCCGGCTCCCAGCTCACGATGCCGATGAACCGCCGCTGCACCGGCAGCGCGATCCCCTCCGGCCGGCCCCACCAGGCCTCCATCAGCTCGCGCATCCGCTGCTCCTTCGCGCCGCCCGGCGCGAGCCACAGCATCCGCCGCGCCAGCTCGAACGCCTCCTCACGCTCCGTCAGCTCCTCCTCCACCCCCTTGCTCACCGTGCGCACCTCGAACCGCCGGTTCCGCGCGCCCAGCAGCGCCGTGAACTCCTTCAGCGCCGGCAGCGTCTGCATCGGTTCGCCGTGCACCGCTTCGAAAAGCGGCGCCAGCGCTGCGCCTCGCCCGAACTGCGCGAACACCCCGATGCACAGCCGCCGCGTATGCCGCTCTATCGCATCGAGAAACGGGCCGATCTCCGCGATGTCGTAGCAGGCGTGCGCCGCGAGGCTCACGTCCGCGTCGACCCGCCAGTCGGCCGCCGGCCAGCGCACACCGTGCACCTCGACCGCCACCCCCGCCTCGTCCGCCGCGGCGGTGAGCGTCCGCCGCATCGCCTCGCTCGGCTCGATGGCCACGACGCGGCAGCCTTTCTTGGCCAGCGGCACCGCGAACCGCCCGCCGCCCGCGCCGATGTCCAGCACGGTCTCTCCCGGCGCGATGAGCGCGTCCAGCACCGGCCACTCCAGCGATTCCAGCGCGCCGGGCCGGAAGCGGTGCGCGATCGCCCCGTAGTGGTCGGCCGGCGGCTCCGGCTCCCGCACCCGCGCCACCTGCTCGGCATCGGCCGCCACCAGCGCCGCCCACGCGGCGAGCGCCTCTTCCTCGGTCGGACGCAGCACGTTCATCGGCATCCGGGACCTCCCGCGGACAACGTTCCCCCTGCCCTGGCCGGGATGATACGCCGTGTCAATCGCCGTCGTCGAACCGCTGCACCAGCCGACCCGTGCAGTCGTACAGCAGCGCGTCGTCGTCCTGCGTGTTGTTCCAGAGCGTCGCGTCGCTCCACCACAGCCGCGTCGCCGTGTTCGCGAACCGCGGCACGCCGCTCCAGACCTCCACCCGCCCGCTGAGCACGAAGCCGCTCGGGAAGTCGAACCGCTGGTTCCCGCGCTCGCTGATGAGATACCAGCCGGTCAGGTTGCCGCTCCCTTCGATGACCACCACCTCGGCCGCCTTGTTCAGCGAGACGATCCGCGCCGTCGCCGCCGCGCAGCTGCCGCCCGGCGTCGGCGTCGCGGGGGGTGTCGGCGTGCGCGTCGGGGTCGCCGTCGGCGCGCCGCTCGAGGGCGTCGGCGTGGCCGGCGCGTTCAGCCCGCCGCAGGCGCCCCAGAGGCCGCGGTTCGCCGCCTTCGCCTCCGCCTCGGCCGCAGCGATCCGGTCGCGGTACTTCACGTCCGGCGGGTAGACCGCCAGCGCCGCGTACCCGTCGCGCACCATCCGCTCGTTGAACAGCTCGCCATCGACCCACACGTACCGCAGGTAGCGGTCGAACCGGTCCACGTTCGAAACATCCCGCTCCAGCCCGACCACCCGGCCGAGGAGGCGCGCCGCGACGTACTCCGTCGATTCCCTGCTGAAGCAGCGCGCACCGCCCGAGAGCTCGGGCGCGTCGATGAGGATGAGGCGGACGCGGCCCGCGTCTGCGCACCCGCCGACGTCGATGGTGTCGCCGTCGACCACGTTCGTCACGGTGCACTGGACCAGGTTCGGCGGCGCGGCCTGCCCCGGCGCCGAATCGGCCGCCACCATCGGCGCGTACGCCCGCGGCGTCGTCCCGCCCTGCTGCGCCGCCGCCCGGCAGCCCGCCAGCAGCCCGAGCGCCCCGACCAGCACCGCCGCCCCGAGGAGCAGCTTCCGCTTCATGCACGAATTCCTACCACATCCGCGCGACACCTGTCGTCGGGAAGAACGGGAGAAAAAGGGGAGAAGGGGAGAAAGGGAGAGAGGGAGAGAGAGCGGAGCGAGGAGCGGGGAGGGAGAAGGCAGAAGGGAGACGTTGACGAGCCCAGGATAGACGCACCCTCTCTCCCAACTCCCAACTCCCAACTCCGTAGTCGCGGGGCTCCGTCCCCGCGGGGGGCCGGCGAGGCCCACCCCGACGTTCGCATCCACTCCTCTCCCGCTTCCCGCTTCCCGCCTCCCGCCTCCCGCCTCCCGGACCATCCGTTGGGCGCATGGCGCCCCGCGGGGACGGAGCCCCGCAACTACGGTTGAAGGTTGGAGGTTGGAGGTTGGAGGTTGGAGGTTGACTCATCCGGAAGGCCTGCGCCTCCCAACTCCCAACTCCCAACTCCCAACTCCGTAGTCGCGGGGCTCCGTCCCCGCGGAGGGCCGGCGAGGCCCACCCGGCCGTCCGAATTCAAGCTCCCTCCCGCCTCCCGGCTCCCGGTTCCCGTAGCCGCGGGGCTCCGTCCCCGCGGAGGGCCGGGAGGCCCACCCGGACGCTCGAATCCACCCCCTCCCGCCTCCCGGTTCTCACCTCCCAACTCCGTAGCCGCGGGGCTCCGTCCCCGCGGAGGGCCGGCAAGGCCCACCCGGACGCTCGAATCCGCCCCCTCCCGCCTCCCGGTTCCCGTTTCCCGTATCCCGCTTCCCGGTTTCCGCACCATCCGTTGGGCGCATGGCGCCCCGCGGGGACGGAGCCCCGCGACGACGGCCTCACCTGCCGCACCGCCTCGTGTTGGGGGTTGAAGGTTCGAGGTTGACGAATCCGGGTCCGGCCATACGCTCCCTCCCAACTCCCAACTCCCAACTCCCAACTCCCATCCGGCGCCGCCGCCGAAGGCGGCCAGCCATCCCCCGCCGCGGGCGGCGAGCCCGCGGCATCCCCTACCCTTGCGCCTTCTTCCCTTTCCCCTTGCCCTTCCCCGCTTCGCGCAGCATCCCCGCCAGCTCATCCAGCCGGTCATCGATGGCGTCGAGCCGCTCGAGGATGAGCTGCACCTGGTCCGCCAGCCGCTGGAACTCCGAAAGCGGCACCGCGCCAGCCGCTTCGATGAGCGGTCCCCACGCCTCCCGCGCCGCCCGCGCCAGCGCCGCCCGCGTCGCCACGTACGCCTGCTGCGTCTCCTTCGAGGCTTCCTGGCCCGCCGCCGAGGCCATGAAGCTCTCGTACGTCTTCCCCCACGCCGAGAGAAACTGCTCGTTCAGCTGCTGGAACTGCTTCAGCAGCTCCTCCGGACCCGGAAATGGCGAAGCCCCCGGCTGCGTCATGCGCGCATCATACGCGGTGCGGAGGTTGGAGGTTGGAGGTTGAAGGTTGGAGGTTGGAGGTTGGAGGTTGGAGGTTGGAGGTTGGAGGTTGGAGGTTGGAGGTTGGAGGTTGGAGGTTGG
>NZ_JANZZD010000035.1:0-20465 GCF_026419595.1 Tepidiforma sp.
GCGGGACGGACGGGAAGGACACCCAGAACGAGGCTGCCGCGAGGAAGACGGCGTCCGGCTGCTCGCGTTCGACCCAGCGCTCGATGACGTCCGGGTAGGCGTCGTTCGGCCAGGCGGATTTCAGGACGGTTTCGACCGGTTCGCCGAACGCTGCGGCGAGCCGCTCCTGCACGATGTGCCAGGAGCGTTCTTCGTCGCGGAGGGGGCCGAAGACGTCGTCGGAGATGCCGATGCGGAGAAGCTTCACCCCGGCGACTCTACCGCGGGAACGGGAACGGACAACGTCAGGCGCGGCGAAAGACGAAGAGGGCGTGGCCCTGTTCGCCGCGTTCGTAGGCCTGGACGAGGTAGGCGACGAGGTCGAGCTGGCGGAGGTAGGTGCGAGTGCCGTAGCGCTCTTCGAAGTAGGGGCGGCGGCGGACGAGTTCGGCTTCGGCGGTGCGCCAGGTGTGGGCGGCCTCGGCGCTGAGCGGGCGGTGGGCGGCGAGCTGCCAGCCGGCCTGCTCCCAGTCGGCGATGAAGGCATCGAGGCCGCCGCGGGCGTCGGAGGGGGCTTCGCAGCAGAGGCAGAGGGTGGCGCCGGGGGCGGCGATGCGGTTGAACTCGTGGTAGGCGACCTCGGTGTCGAGCGCCCAGATGCTGTCGATGGAAGCGTCGCGGAAGGGGAGGCGGCGGCTGTCGGCGGCGACCCAGTGGACGGCGCGGCCGCCGGGGAGCTGGCGCCCCGCAGCAAGGAAGTCGGGATTCAGGTCGGCGGCGATGGCGCGGCAGCCGGTCTCGGCGGCGGCGAGGCGGGCGGCGGCGCCGACGAAGGCGCCGGCATCGAGCATCGTCTTGCCGGGGGCGAGGCCGGCGCGCTGGAGGAGCCAGCGGGTGGTTTCGAGGCCGCCGACATGGTTGTGCTCGCCGAGGAGGTCGATCCACCAGGCGGCGTAGTCGTCGGCGAGGCGCTGGAGGGCGGGATGGGGGGCGGGCACGGTTCGAGGATATCGGAGGCCCCGGCTGGAGGGGAGGGAAGGCGGGGGATGGTGTAGGCTGGAGGCATGGCCGAGCAGTACGCAGCGCGGGATACGCGGACCGGGCTGGAGGTGGCGGTGACGGGCGAGTTCCCGCCGCACCCGGACGACCGGATCCGGATCGCGCGGACGACGACGCTGTTCACCCGGCTGATGTCGACGATCCTTTCGACGCCGAACGAGTCGGAGCGGCGGGAGCGGTTCATCGCGATCGAGACGCAGCTGGAGCTGGCGGACGCGCTCATCCGGCAGGACATGGAAGAGGTGCAGCGGCTGATGCGGCAAACGCTGGAGCGGATGGGGATCACGCCGGAGCAGATGGACGAAATGGCGCGGAAGATCCTCGAGCAGCTGCGGGAGCGGGGGGATTTCGATTTTCCGCCGCAGCTGGATTCGTAACCGGCACCGGCTCAGGGGAGGATGGCGGGGTCGTCCCAGCCGGGCGGGGCATCGGGCGTCCAGCTGATGCCGAGGAGGGAATCGCCGCGGGTGCGGTCGACGGGCCGGAAGAGTTCCCATTCCTCCGGGGCGGCCTCGATCTCGATGATGGGCCAGCCGATGGGCGCGCCGGTGCCGCGGCAGACGAACGTTTCGGGGTCGAATTCGCGGGTGCCGTAGGCGGCGGCGATGGCGGCGCCGACGGCCTGCTGCCACGGGGTGGGGCGCATGCCGCGGCGGGGCACGACGGTCGGGTTGGCGGACATCGTGCGGAAGCTGGCGGGGTGGGCCATGCGGCCGGCGGAGAGCCAGCGCGGCGCGGCCGGGAGCTCGCGGGCGGAGAGGACGGCGTGCTCGAGGCGGCGGAAGAGGCCCTGCCGGCGGAAGGCGGGGTCGACGCAGCAGAGGCCGGCGAGCCGGACCGGCTGGGCGGGCAGCCGGGGGAGGTCGATGACGCGGGGCTCGCCGAGGGCGAAGCCGGCCGGGCGCCCCTCCGGGTCGCGGGCGATGGCGGCGAAGGCGAGCACGTGGAGCGATTTTTCGAGGTAGGCGGCGTTGGCGTCGCGGTAGTTCTGGCGGAAGAGCGCGAGGATGGCGTCGCGGTCGGCCGGGGCGAGGCCGGCGGTCGGCGTGACGGCGATGGAGAGGTCGGCGGGCGCGGTCATCGCGGCGGGAGCGTAGAGCGGCCGCGGGGCCTCCGCAAGGGCGCGCGCCGGCGGTAGGATCGCCGGCTGGAGGTGTTCGAACGATGACCGTGCGCTACGAGACCGAGGGGCCCATCGCCATCGTGACCATCGACCGGCCGGAGGTGCGGAACGCGGTCGACCGGGCGACGGCGGCAGCGCTGGCCGCGGCGTTTCGCCGGTTCGAGGCCGATGAGGCGCTGGCCGTCGCGGTGCTGACCGGCGCGGGCGGGACGTTCTGCGCGGGGGCGGACCTGAAGGCGGTCGCGACGGGGCAGGGGAACGTGGTGCGGGAGGAGGGCGACGGGCCGATGGGGCCGACGCGGATGCGGCTTTCGAAGCCGGTGATCGCGGCGGTGGAGGGGCACGCCGTCGCGGGCGGGCTGGAGCTGGCGCTCTGGTGCGACCTGCGGGTGGCGGCGCGCGACGCCGTCTTCGGGGTGTACTGCCGGCGCTGGGGCGTGCCGCTCATCGACGGGGGCACGGTGCGGCTGCCGCGGCTCATCGGGGAGAGCCACGCGATGGACCTCATCCTGACGGGGCGGGGCGTGAGCGGGGAGGAGGCGCGGATGATGGGGCTGGCGAACCGGCTGGTGGAGCCGGGGCAGGCGCTGGCCGCGGCGAAGGAGCTGGCGCTGCAGCTGGCCGCCTTCCCCCAGCGGTGCCTGCGGAGCGACCGGCAATCGGCGCGGGAGCAGTGGGACCTGCCGTTCGAGGAGGCGATGCGGAACGAGACGCGGCTGGGGATGGCCGTCATCGCCTCCGGGGAGACGCAGGCCGGTGCCGCCCGGTTCGCGGGGGGCGCCGGGCGGCACGGCTCGTTCGCGGAGTTCGGCGGGCAGGGCGGCTGAGGCGCGGCCTCAGTCCTGCTTCACGAGTTCGAAGTCGGCGCTGATGCGGACCTCGTCGCCGACGAGCCAGCCGCCGGCCTCGAGGGGCGCATTCCACGTGAGGCCGAAGTCCTTCCGGTTGATCTTGCCGGAGGCGCTGACGGCGACGACCGTCTTGCCGAACGGGTTCTTCGCGGGGCCGTGGACCTCGGCGTCGAAGGTCACGGGGCGGACCGTGCCGCGGATGGCGAGGTCGCCGGTGATGCGGAAGGCGCCGCGGCCGGCGGGTTCGATGGCGGTCGTGGTGAAGGTGATGTGGGGGTGGTTCTCGGCGTCGAAGAAGTCGGCCGAGCGGAGGTGGTTGTCGCGGTCGGGCTGGCGGGTTTCGACGCTGGCGGCCTCGATGCGCACGGTGGCGCGGGAGCGGGCGAGGTCGGCCTCGTCGATCTCGAGGTCGGCGTCGAAGCGGGTGAAGGTGCCGCGCACGGTGGCGATGACCATGTGCTTGACGGCGAACTCGATGGAGGAGTGGGCGGGGTCGATGGTCCAGGTAGCAGTTGCGGGTGCGGAGGACACTGGCGGCTCCTCGTTCGTCGATGTGCTTGCGATCGCAACTATCAGCCTAGCGCACGAAATGCCAGCCGGCAACCATTCGTAAGGCATGCGCACGGGGAGGCCCGGATGCCACAATGGGAGCGATGACGAGCTATCCGCCCCCGGGAGACCTTCGCCGCGGCCGCTGGCCGTACGGTTACCTGGCGGAGGAGTGCGACATCCACCTCGTGCCGATCACGAGCGCGGCGGGCTGCGGGTACTGCCTGCGGTTCCTCGCGGAGGCGCCGCCGGGGCATGCGCTGCCGGAGGGGGTGCGGCTGGAGGAGCTGGAGCAGTGGCTGACGGCGCGGCAGTCGGTGCCCGAGGAGCTGCTCTACCGGCGGATCGAGGAGCTGGTGGGCCGGCGGGTCAGCCTCTTCGAGCTCGAGCACCCGGACGAGCTGCTGCAGGAGGCGCGGGGGCCGCGCCGGGGCCGGGCCTGGGACGACTGGTAGGCGGCAGCACGCGGCCCGGCCGCTGCGCGGGGAGCGAACCGCCGCGGGGCGGGCCGGGCCGGGGGAGGGGGCTGCCGGGCAGCCGGACAGCTACTTCTGGTTCTGGATGCGCTCTTCGCTGATCCAGGCGCCGTGGAAGCCGTAGGGCACGCGCTGGGGCAGCGGCACGCGCGCCACGGGCGGGGCTTCGACATCCTGCGCGTTGATGATGACGAACTCGGAGCCGCCGGTGTTCCGGTCGTAGACGTAGGTGACGACGTAGCCGTCGTCCTCGGCGGTCGCGCCAGGCCGGGGGACGAAGACGCCTTCGCCGCCGTAGCGGCCCTTGCCGTGGTAGTGGACCCAGTGGCGGCCGGTGTGGAGGTCGTACTTGATGATGGCGTCGGATTCGGGCATGCCGTTGCCGGCTTCGAAGCGGGCGGTGTAGCCGTAGCGCGCCTGGTAGGCGACGAGCGCGTCGTTGACGCGGGGGAAGTCGCTGACCTGGTCGTCGAGGGGCTCTTCCTTGACGGCGCCGGTCTTCAGGTTGAAGCGCCAGCGGTAGAGAACCTGGTTGGCGTCCTCGCGGATGAGGCGGCGGTCCTCCGGGGTGGGCGCGACGGAGGAATCGAGCGAGCCGAGGTCGACGTCCTCCATGCGGCAGGCATCGAGGACGATGTCGTCGCCCTCTTCGAAGGCGTTGAGGGTGTGGAAGACGTAGCAGGGCGGGGTTTCGAACCAGCGGATCTGGTCGCCGCCCGCGTGGCGGGGAAGGATGCCGAAGCGGGCGGGCAGGTCTTTGTTGAAGTAGAGGGGCGATTCGCCGGACATCGCCCGCTGCATGTCGAAGACGAGCGGGAGGTCCATGAAGATGGAGTAGTGCTCCGAGACGGCGAAGTCGTGCATCATGACGCCGCGCGGGAGGTCGATGGGGGTGGTGAGGACGATTTCGCCTTCGGGGCTGACGACGGAGTACTGGAGGTAGGGCACCCTGGCGCCCTGCTTCGCCATATCGAAGCCCATCATGTTGTAGCCGAAGAAGAGCATTTCGCCGGTCTTCTCATCGACCTTGGGATGGGCGGTGAAGGCGTGGAGGAGGCGGCCGTTGTAGGTGTAGGTGCCGAGAGTTTCGAGGCCGGGGAGCTTGATGTGGTGGGGGTCGCCGGCTTCCCAGAGGGCGAAGAGGCGGCCGTCGTGCCAGACGAGGGCGGTGTTGCCGGTGTTGCCGCGGGAGGGGCCGTTGGGGTTATCGAATTCGGGCTGGCCGAGGCCGCTGCCCCAGAGCGCGCGGCCGGCGGCTTTTTCGCGCCGGTAGGCTTCGGTCTGGACGTAGCGGTTGCGGTAGGAGACGCGGCCGTCCTTGATGCGGACGCCGTGGAGCATGCCGTCGCCGCCGAACCAGTGGTAGTTCTTGATGACGTCGAACTGGGGGTTGGGGCCGTTGCGGACGAACATGCCCTCGAGGCCTTCGGGGAGTTCGCCGATGACGGGGAGGTTCTCGGCGGTGACTTCTTCGCGGACGGGGGCGAAGTTGCCTTCGAGGAAGGGGCTGGTGACGCGTTCTTCGGCCATGACCATGGGGTGAGCACCTCGCTGCCGGGCGGAATCCTATTCAAAAGTTTGAACAGGCTGGCCGGAGTATACGGCACGGTGTCAAGGGGCCGGGAAAAGCGCTGAGCGCAGGGTGTCCGTAGAATCGGCGGCACATTCGACGACGGACAGGAGTTTCCGACATGGGACTGGAAGGACGGGTTGCGCTCGTGACGGGCGGCGGCCGGGGCATCGGCCGGGCGATTTCGCTGGCGCTGGCTGCCGATGGCGCGGCGGTGGCGGTGAACTACCGGCGGGATGAGGAGGCGGCGCGGGAGACGGTGGCGGAGATCGAGCGGATGGGCGGCCGGGCGAAGATGTACATGGCCTCGGTGGACGATTTCGAGCAGGACCGGGCGATGGTGGAGCAGGTCATCGCCGATTTCGGGTACATCGACATCCTCGTGAACAACGCGGGCATCGCGAGCCGGGGGCTGAGCGTGGCGGATACGGACCCGGCGGAGATGGAGCGGGTGGTGCGGACGCACGCGTTCGGGCCGCACTACCTCTCGAAGCTGGTGCTGCCGAGCATGCGGACGCGGCCGCGGGGCGACATCATCATGATTTCGAGCGTGGCGGCGCGGATGCTGGGCCCGAACGGCGCGCCCTACAACATGGGCAAGGCGGCGATGGAGGCGCTCGCGATGACGCTCTACAAGGAGGAGCGGCGGTACAACATCCGGGTGAACATCGTCGCGCCGGGGCTGACGGAGACGGAGATGGGCAGCCGGCTGGCGCGGGCGACGCAGGGGGTGCAGAACCTGCGCGAGATCGACCAGCGCTCGCCATTCGGCCGGGTGTGCCAGCCGGAGGACGTGGCGAAGGTCGTGCGCTTCCTCGTCAGCGACGACGCCTTCTACCTGACGGGTCAGCGGATCGAGGTGGACGGCGGGGGCACGGCGGCGCTGCCGAACCTGTTCTGACGGGGGCGGGGCGATGGCGGGCGTACCGGAGAAGGTGCTCGCGACGATGCAGGAGGTGGGGGAGGACCTCTACCGCCTCGGGCTGGTCTCGAGTCACGGCGGCAACCTGAGCATCCGCGACGGGGCCGGGATGTGGATCACGGGGACGGGCACGATGCTCGGCCGGCTGCGCGAGCGGCACATCGCGTTCGTGCGGGCGGACGGCACGCACACGGGGCCGCCGCCTTCGAGCGATACGGTGCTCCACTCGACCATCTACGCGATGACGGGGGCGGGGGCGGCGGCCCACGCCCACCCGCGCTACGCGGTGGCGCTGAGCTTCGAGACGGACCGCTTCGTGCCGATCGATTTCGAAGGGCAGCACTTCCTGAAGGCGGTGCCGGTGATTCCGCAGGGGCCGGGCCAGATCGCGCAGCTGGCGGCGGCGCTGCAGGAGGCGGTGGTGGTGCTGCTGCGCGGGCACGGCGCGTATGCGCGCGGGGCGACGCTCTGGGAGGCGCTGCACTGGCTGACGGCGCTGGAGGAGAGCGCGCAGGTGGCGTGGCTGGCGGGGCGGCGGTAGGGGGTGGCGCGGCTGGCGCCGCGGTGGATGGCTGGCCGGCTTCGCCGGCGGCGCCGCGGGATGCCGGCGCTCCGCGCCGGCGGTGGGGGCGGGAGGCAGGAAGCGGGAGGCGGGAAGCGGGAGGCGGGAAGCGGGAGGCGGGAAGGGGGAAGGGGAGCGGGTGAGGCGGGAGGCGGGAAGCGGGAGACGGGAGGCGGGAGGACAACCTCCAACCTTCAACCTTCAACCTCCAGCGGTAGGCGCGGGGCTCCGTCCCCGCGGGGCGCCATGCGCCCAACGGATGGTCCGCGAACCGGGAACGGGGAACCGGGAGGCGGCGCAATCGAACGCGGGCGAAATCGAACGGCGGGGTGGGCCTCGCCGGCCCTCCGCGGGGACGGAGCCCCGCGCCTACGGAGTTGGGAGTTGGGAGTTGGGAGTTGGGAGTTGGGAGTTGGGGGAGAGGGTGCGTCTGCGCGAGCGCCGGTCAACCTCCAACCTCTAACCTTCAACCTCCAACCTCCACCGGTAGTTGCGGGGCTCCGTCCCCGCGGGGCGCCATGCGCCCAACGGATGGTCCGGGAACCGGGAACGGGGAACCGGGAGGCGGCGCAATCGAACGCAGGTGAAATCGAACGGCGGGGTGGGCCTCGCCGGCCCTCCGCGGGGACGGAGCCCCGCGGCTACGGAGTTGGGAGTTGGGACGCAGCCGGGAACGGGGAACCGGGAGGCGGGAACCGGGAGGCGGGCGAGGCATCAACCTTCAACCTCCAACCTCCAACCTTCAACCGCGGGCGCGGAGCGCCCGCATCCCGCGGCGAAGCGGCGGGGCCGCCGCCCCGCCTACTGGCGCCGGACGGCCCCCGGGATGCCGTTGGGGTCGATGCGCATGCCGTAGAGCTCCTGGTTGTGGCTGTGGGCGAGCTGGTGGAGGTTGAAGACGGCGAGCATCGCCTGCCACTGGCCCTGCGCTTCGAGGGTCTGGTTGACGGCTTCCTTGGCGAGCTTGAGCGCGAACGATGGCTTTTCGGCAATCTTCTTCGCGAGTTCGAGGGTGAAGGTTTCGAGTTCCTCGCGGGGGACGACGTGGTTCACCATGCCGAGGCGGTGGGCATCCTGCGCGGTCACCCAGTCGGCGGTGAAGAGCATCTCCTTCGCTTTGCGGGCGCCGAGCTCCCAGGGGTGGGCGAAGTATTCGACGCCGCAGACGCCCATCTGGACGACGGGGTCGGAGAACATGGCGTCGTCGCTGGCGACGATGAGGTCGCAGACCCAGGCGAGCATGAGGCCGCCGGCGATGCACTTGCCCTGGACCTGGGCGATGGTGGGCTTGGGGATGTTCCGCCAGCGGCGGCACATGCCGAGGTAGATTTCTTCTTCGACCGCCATGTAGCCCTCGGCGCCCTTTTTGCCGAATTCGCGCCAGGTGCCGACGGTGGGGTAGCTGGCGAGGGGCGGGCCGCCGCCGCGGAGGTCGTGGCCGGCGGAGAAATGGGGGCCGGCGCCGGCGAGGATGATGACCTTCACGGACTCGTCGGCGGCGGCGGTATCGAAGGCGGCGTTGAGGTCGTAGGTGAGCTGGTAGTTCTGGGCGTTGCGCGCTTCGGGGCGGTTCTGAGTGATGCGGGCGACGCCGGGCGCCGGGAGTTCGTAGAGGACGGTTTCGAAGTCGGGCACGGGCTGCCTCCGGGCGAGGAGAGATGGCCCGGATTGTACCGGCCGTACAGGAATTCGGTCAGGCGACCGAGGCCCAGGCCTGGAGCTTCTCGGCGAGGAGGCGGCGGACCTCGCCGGCGGCCTCGCCGGTGAAGGGGGCGAGTTCGGCGAGGCGGGCGTCGGCGTAGGCGAGGGCGGCTTCGATGCTGGTGACGTCGTCGCTCTCGGCGGCTTCGATGAAGAGGGCGGAGGCGAGGATGCCGGGGTCGGCAGCGACGGCCTGCCGGGCGGCATCCTCGGTCTCGAGGGGCCGCTGGTAGATGCGCGAGAGCTGGCGGAGGCGGGGGTCAGCGAGCATGGGGCCGGGCCTCGCCCCGGGGCGCTTCGGCCGCTACTGGCGGGCGACTTCTTCGCGCGGGGGCTTCAGTTTGCTGTAGCAGTTCGAGCAGTAGACGGGGCGCTCGCCGCGGGGG
Source organism: Tepidiforma sp. (assembly GCF_026419595.1). NCBI lineage: Bacteria > Bacillati > Chloroflexota > Tepidiformia > Tepidiformales > Tepidiformaceae > Tepidiforma > Tepidiforma sp. Next base: position 9,179 of record NZ_JANZZD010000035.1, read on the forward strand.
ACGAAGGGGACCTCCGTCATCTGGCCGCACTCGGCGCAGGAGGCGGGGTGCATCTGCCGCGGGGTCTTGCCGCCGAAGCTGGCGAAGTTCCCGTAGCGGACGTAGCCGTCGGCCTGCTCGAGGGAGCTCTGGCTGGAGCGGCGGGCCGAGCGGCAGGAGGGGCAGCGGGTGGGCTCGTTCATGAGCCCTTTGTTGGCGTAGAACTCCTGCTCGCCGGCGGTGAAGACGAAGATGTTGCCGCAATCGCGGCAGCTGATCTGCTTATCGGCAAACGCCAAGATGGACTCCTGGATTCCGCGCCATGCGGGTCTCGGATTCCATGGTAGCAGGTTGGCGAACGGGAGATGGATGCCGCGGCTGGCGCCGCGGCGGTGGATGGCTCGCCTTCGGCATCGCCGCGGGAGGCGGGAGGCGGGAACCGGGAGGCGGGAGGCGGGAAGCGGGAACGGGGAGAGAGGATGGCCTCCAACCTCCAACCGTAGTCGCGGGGCTCCGTCCCCGCGGAGCGCCATGCGCCCAACGGATGGTCCGGGAACCCGGAGGCGGGAAGCGGGAAGCGGCGGACCGCGCCGCGGTGAAAACGAACGGCAGGGTGGGCCTCGCCGGCCCTCCGCGGGCACGGAGGCCCGCGACTACGGAGTTGGGAGTTGGGAGTGAGTCGCACTCCGGCCGCGTCAACCTCCAACCTCCAACCTTCCAGCGCGGGCGCGAAGCGCCGGCATCGCACGGCGATGCCGCCGGCAGGCGGCGAGCCATCCACCGCCGCGGGCGGCTAGCCCGCGGCATCCCGCGCGCTCAGCCGCGGCCGGTGACGCCGGAGACGCGCTGGGGGTGGACGCGGATGATGACGCGGCCGTCGGCGCGGAGGCGCTCGTCGAAGCCGGGCGGCGCCTCCCAGGCGGGGTCGCGGCGCATCGCGCGGTTGATGAGGACGTGGCCGGGCACGAGGTCCTCCCGTTCGATCTCGGCGCGGCCTTCGACGGTGACGAAGCGGTGGGGCGCGCCTTCATCGAGCGCGGTGAGCGCGATGCGGGGGTCGCGCGCGAGGGTGCGCGCTTTCAGGCGGTCGGCGGTGGTGCTGAAGATGAGGGTGTCGCCATCGGCGGCGTAGAAGACGACGGAGGAGGCGGGCGAACCGTCGGCACGCAGGGTGGTGACGACGGCCCAGCGCCACTGGCGGAGGAGGGCATCCTGTTCAGGCGTTCCGATCACGGCAGGGCTCCTTTCGGGGGCGGCGGCGGTCAACCGGCGCGCGCGAGGAAGTCGAGGACGAGGCGGTTGAAGGCGTCGGCCCGTTCGAAATAGACGGAATGCCCGGCGGCGGGGACGAGGGCGAACTCGCCGCGGGGGAGCGCCCGGGCGAGCGCTTCGACCGCCGGGGGCGGGATGACGATGTCTTCGTCGCCGGCGAGGCAGAGGACGGGCACCTCGAGGGCGGCGACGTCGGCGGGGGTGATGGTCCAGAGCTCGCCGAGCTGGCGGCGGAGGGCGTCCTTGTCGAGGCCGGCGGCGAGGGCGTCGATGCCGCGGTAGAGGAAGTGGAGGGCGGGCTGTTCGCGCGCCATCCGCTCGCCTGCGGCCGGGTGGATGCCGCGGGCGAAGAGGCTGGCTTCGATGCCGGGCGGTTTCGCGGCCCAGGCGGCGGCGGTGGCGTCGGACCAGAAGCCGCCGTGGGTGTCGCACATGACGAGGGCGCGGACGCGGCGGGGATTGGCGAGCGTGAAGGCGAGGCTGGTCCAGCCGCCCATCGACTGGGCGACGAGGCGGACGGGCTGGCCGGGCGCGGCGGCATCGAGGAGGGCGGCGAGGTCGGCCGCGAAGGCGCGGGCGCCGGGTTCGGGCGCCTCCTGGGTCGATGGGGCGAAGCCGCGGTGGGCGAAGGTGAGGCATCGGTAGCCGGCTGCGAGGAAGGCGGGAACCTGCTGCCACCAGGAGAGGTGGTTGCCGCCGAGGCCGTGGGCGAAGACGACGAGCGGGGCATCGGCGGGGCCGTGGAGTTCGTAGGAGATGCGGGCGCCGGGACGTTCGAGCCAGGGCATGGCGCGGATTCTACGCCGGAAGGCGCATTGGGGCGGCAGGTCCTATGATGCTGCCGAAGTTCCCTGCGCCCGAGGTTGAGCCGCGTATGCCGTACGTTCCCACGCGCGACATCATCACGTACTACGAGGAGGCGGGCTCCGGCGAGCCGCTGGTGCTCATCCGGGGACTGGGGAGCGACCTGCAGGCGTGGGCGCCGCAGCTGCCGCTGCTGGCGAAGCACTTCCGGGTCATCGTCTACGACAACCGGGGCGCAGGGCGGACGGGCGCGCCGGACAAGCCGTACAGCATCGCGGGGATGGCGGACGACCTCGCGACGCTGCTGGACGAGCTGAAGGTGGAGAAGGCGCACGTCCTCGGCTATTCGATGGGCGGGATGATCGCGCAGGAGTTCGCGCTGCGGCACCCGGGGCGGCTGGAGAAGCTCATCCTGCTGGCGACCACGGCGAAGCCGGACGGCTACGTGCGGGCCGTGCTGCAGTCGTTCATCACCATTCGGCGGACGAACATCTCGCGCGAGGGGTTCGTGCGGGCGCTGGCGCCGTTCCTGTACACGGCGGGGCTGTTCGACGACGAGGACCGGTACGAGCGGGCAATCCTGGCGAGCGTGCAGAACCCGTACGCGCAGCAGGACCACGCCTTCATCCGGCAGGCGCAGGCGATCCTGGCGCACGATGCGAGCGGGCGAGTCGGCGGCATCAAGGCGGCGACGCTGGTGGTGACGAACCCGGGCGACATCCTCATCCCGCCGCGGCACGGGGAGGCGCTGGCGAAGGCGATTCCCGGGGCGCAGCTGAAGTCGCTGGACGGCGGCCATGCGGGCGTGACGGAGTACCCGGTGGAGCACTGCCAGGCGTTCCTCGAATTCCTCGGGGCGGCGGTCACGGCCTGACGGGTGACGCGGAGCGGGGCCGGCGCGCGGCCGGTAGAATGCGGGGCACGAATCGTTCGCACGAGAGAAAGTGAGCCCCTGCCATGGTGTACCGCCCGCGCCGGATGAAGTTCGGCATCTTCCTCGCGCCCTTCCACCGGGTCGGTGAGAACCCGACGCTGGCGCTGAAGCGCGACCTCCAGCTGATCGAGCACCTCGACTTCCTCGGCTTCGACGAGGCGTGGATCGGCGAGCACCATTCGTACGCGCGGGAGCTCATCGCGGACCCGATGATCTTCATCGCGGCGGCAGCGCAGCGGACGCGGCGGATCAGGCTGGGGACGGGGGTCACCTCGCTGCCGTACCACCACCCGTTCCTCGTGGCGGACCGGATGCTCCAGCTGGACCACATGACGGAAGGGCGGGCGATGCTGGGCTGCGGGCCCGGCGTGCTGACGAGCGACGCCTACATGATGGGGATCGACCCGCTCGTGCAGCGGCGGCGGATGGACGAGGCGCTGGGCGCGATCATGCAGCTGCTGCGGACGCGGGAGCCGGTGACGATGCAGACGGACTGGTTCACGCTGCGGGATGCGCGGCTGCAGATGGCGAACTTCAGCGACCCGCACCTGCACGTGGCGGTGGCGGCGAGCTTTACGCCGGCGGGGCCGACGGCGGCCGGGAAGTACGGCACGGGGCTGCTTTCGGTGGCCGGCGTGAGCCACGAGGCGTTCGAGCGGACGTGGGGCTGGGCGGAGGAGGCGGCGGCCGAATCGGGCCAGAAGATTTCGCGGGACGACTGGAAGGTGGTCATCCCGGTCCACCTTTCGGATTCGAAGCAGCAAGCGATCGAGGACGTGCGGGAGGGCTACCGGCGGCAGGCGTACGTCGGCGACCGGCTGAACAACGACAGCCCCTCGGCGGCGCCGCCGTTCGCGGGCGGGGCGCCGGATATCGAAGGCGCGATGGCGCGGGACGGCGTGATCGTGGGGACGCCGGACGATGCGATCGCGGCCATCGAGCGGATCCAGGAGCGCTCGGGCGGCATCGGCGGGCTGCTCATCCTCGCGCACGAGTGGACGACGACGGAGAAGACGTTCCACAGCTACGAGCTGTTCGCGCGGTACGTCGCGCCGCGGTTCCAGGGCCAGCTGGAGGTGCTGGAGGAGAACCGGAACTGGATCGAGACGAACATGGGCGAAGTCTTCAAGGGGACGGCGAAGGCGCAGGTGCAGGCGTTCGCCGAGGCCGGCAAGGAGCTGCCGGAGGAGATGCGGCGGGCGATGGAGCAGATGCGCCGGGCGCGGGAGTAGGCATCGGGGGCGCCCGCGGGGCGCGTGTGTTGCAAGGTCGCGCGGAGTCGTCGTATCGTGAGGGTGCTGGAAGGGACGGCGCCACGCCGGGTGGCGTATTCCAGCTCCCCACACGTCCAGGCTTCAGCACGAGCCCACAGCGGAAGTCCAGCGACAGCCACCGCAGCGTCAGCCCACCACCTCGTTCCTCGGGCGCCATCAGACACGCACACGGGAAGACCCTTGCAAGAGACCGAAGCCAACGACCTGATCCCCACGACCGACACCCATGCCAGCGAGAACGGGCATGCGCCGGAAGCGCCGGCGACGCGGCGCCGGGCGGCGCGCACGCGCAAGGCCGACCCGCCGCCGGAGGTGCTGGAGCAGGCCATCGACGTGGCCGCAGCGGCCGGCGACGGCGCGGGTTCGACCCGGGCGGAGAGCGCGGGCGAGCCGGCGGAGGCGCCCTCCCCGCGGCGGCGGGTGCGAAGCCGGGCGAGCGCGGCGACGGCGGAGGAGCAGGGGGCCGGCGAGACGCGCCCACAGGAGGAAAAGGGGAGCGGGGCGCCCGTTCCTGCCGCGAGCCCGGCAGCACCTGTTGAAGAAGAACGGGCGGCGAGGGCGGACGCGCCCGCGGCGGAGCCACCCGCGGAGCCGCAGCGCACGCGCATCTTCCGCCGGGAGGCTGCGCCTGAGCGGCCGGCGGCGCCGGAGATCATCGCGCGGCGGGAGCCGCCCCAGCCGCAGCCCCAGAGCCGGCAGGAGCGGGAGGCCGCGGCCCGGCGGGAGCGGCGCTGGCGCGACCGGGAGAACCGGAACGATCGCGGCTGGCGCGACCGGGAGTTCCGCGAGCGGGACTTCGCGCGGGAGCGGCTGGAGCGCGAAATCGAGCGCGAGATCGCGCGGGAGGAGCGGGCGCAGGGCGGCGCGCCGCCGCTGAACATCGCCGAGCTGGAGCAGAAGAGCCGCGAAGAGCTCATCGCCATCGCGCAGGAGATGGGGCTGGAGGACGTCTACGCGCTCCGGAAGAACGACCTGATCTTCCGGCTGCTGCAGGCGCAGGCGGAGGCGCGGGGGAACGTCTTCAGCGGCGGCTTCCTCGAGGTGAGCGACGACGGGAACTACGGCTTCCTCCGGGGGCCGTCGATGCTGCCGGGGCCGAACGACATCTACGTGTCGCAGTCGCAGCTGCGGCGGTTCGCGCTGCGGCCGGGCGATTATGTCACCGGGCAGGTGCGGCACCCGAAGGACAACGAGAAGTACTACGGGCTGCTGAAGGTGGAGGCCGTGAACGGGATGGACCCGGAGACGGCGAAGCGGCGGCCGCACTTCGAGAACCTGACGGCGATCTTCCCGTATCAGCAGCTGAAGCTGGAGACGACGCCGGACAACCTGACGCACCGGATCATCGACCTGATTGCGCCGATCGGGCGGGGGCAGCGCGGGCTCATCGTTTCGCCGCCGAAAGCCGGCAAGACGATGCTGCTGAAGAACATCGCGAACGGGATTTCGACGAACTACCCGGACGTGCACCTGATGGTGCTGCTCATCGGCGAGCGGCCGGAAGAAGTGACCGACATGCAGCGGAGCGTGCGCGGCGAGGTGGTGAGCTCGACGTTCGACGAGCCGGTGGAGGACCACACCCGGGTGGCCGAGATGGCGCTCGAGCGGGCGAAGCGGCTCGTGGAGGGCGGGAAGGACGTCGTCATCCTGCTCGATTCGATTACGCGGCTGACGCGGGCGTACAACCTCGCGCTGCCGCCGAGCGGCCGGACGCTCTCGGGCGGCGTGGACCCGATCGCGCTCTACCCGCCGAAGCGGCTGTTCGGCGCGGCGCGGAAGTGCGAAGAGGGCGGTTCGCTGACGATCCTGGCGACGTGCCTCGTGGACACCGGGTCGCGGATGGACGAGGTGGTGTTCGAGGAGTTCAAGGGCACGGGCAACATGGAGCTGCGGCTGGACCGGCGGCTCGCGGAGCGGCGGTACTACCCGGCGATCGACATCCAGGCCTCGAGCACGCGGCGCGAAGAGCTGCTGCTGGATGAAAAAACGTTAAAGGGCGTCTGGCTCGTGCGCCGGATGACGGCTATGATTTCGCAGAACTCGCCGAACCAGCTCGAGGCGACCGAGAGGCTGCTCGAGCGGCTCGCGCGGACGAACAACAACGAGGAGTTTCTCGCCAGCCTGAAATCGGACCTGTAGGGGAAACCCGTAGGGGTCCCGCTCCCCGGCATTCAGAGGCCGCCGGGATAGCCAGGAAAGGAGGAGAGGAGCAGGCTTCGGCTGTGCTCAGCCCGCGCCGGCGGTTCGCTCCCGCGGCGCGCCAGCACAACTGCTTATGGGAATCGAAGGAACCCGCGCGCGTTCCCACGCGCACGCCAGGCGCCACGGGCGACTTACAGTCCACGCAGTGATCGTGGTGCTGGCGCTGCTCGCTGTCGTTTCTGCGGCACGATTCCCGACCCGCTCCTCGGCATCGGCACAGGCTCCCGTTCCACAGTTCAGCTTCTCCGGCGTCTCGACGGCGGCGCAGCGGCCCGGGCAGGCGGTCTTCCGGCCGGCGGCGACGACGCAGACGCTCGGCTCGGTGGTGGCGGTAGCATCGCGGACGGAGACGCTCTCGACGCGGGCGGTCGGCGGGATTTCGCCCGTGAACTCGCTCTCGGCGGGCGTGACGGCGGCGGCAGCGACCTCGGGCGAAGTGGGCGCCGGCATCAAGCCGCTGGCGGACATCATCGACCCGCGCAGCCCGATCGTGGAGTACGAGACGCAGGCGGGCGATACGGTCTCCGGGGTGGCCGCGAAGTTCGGGATCTCGATGCAGACGCTGCTCGACAACAACCCGACGGTACGGAACCCGAACCTGCTGCCGAAGGGCCTCATCCTCATCGTCCCGCGGAAGGACGGCATCCTCCACAAGGTGGCGTACGGCGAGACGGTCGATGCGATCGTGAAGCAGTACGACAACATCACGGCGTCGACCGTGATCGAGTACAAGCCGAACAACATCACGGACCCGAACAACCTCGAGGCGGGCAAGGTGCTGCTGCTGGTGGGCGCGAAGATCAAGCCGCCGCCTCCGCCGCCTCCGCCGCCGCAGCGGCCTTCGACCCCGTCGACGCCTTCGGGGCCGTCGGCGGGCGGTTCGCCGGCGCCGAGCTCGGGCGGGATCTTCAAGAACTTCCCGCTCGCGGCCTGGCGGGGCGTGAGCGACCCGTTCGGGACGCCGCGCGGCGGCTCGTCGTACCACACGGGCATCGACCTCGACCTGTACGGCTTCGGCCCGTCGCCGCTGTTCGCGGTGTGCGACGGCGTGGTGAGCCGGACGGAGTACCTGACCTACAGCTACGGCTACTACGTGGTGATCGACTGCGGCGGCGGCTGGACGGTGCTGTACGCGCACATGAGCCAGATCGACGTGGTGCCGGGGCAGGCGGTGAGCGCGGGCCAGACGATCGGCCTGACGGGTCTGACGGGCTTCACGACGGGCCACCACCTGCACTTCGAAATCCGGTACAACGGCGGCTTCGTCGACCCGGCGCTCTACCTGAACTTCTAAGGCGCCAGCTGCTGCGCGGCTGACCTGACCGCGCGGGCGCGGTGCGGTAGGCTCAGGGCATGCCTGCGTATCAGCCCGAGGACCTGGACCCGATCGAACGCGCGCTGCTGGGGGTGCTCTCCGTGGGGCTGCCGCCCTCGCGCGCGGCGGGGAGCGACACCTTCCGGGTGGACCACGTGACGGCGGTGGTGGTGAGCCTCGCGGCGACGGGGGAGCGGGGGGCGCACCTGGCGGAAGATGGCGTGCGGGTCACCGCCGAGTTCCGGGCGCGGCTGCGGGCGGCGGTCGAGTCGCTGGCGGAAAAGGGGCTGGTGGTGCAGCAGGCGGCGGGGATGCCGGCGGCGGCGGGCGGCTACGAATCGGGGCTGCAGCTGGACCTCGTGGACCCGGACGAGCACCCGGTGGTGCTGGACCGCTACCTTTCGCAGCTGTGCATGGAGCACCTGTTCAACATCCCGGCGGTGTACCCGTACCTGATGGAGCGGTACTCGGCGAGCGGGGAGGTGTGGCGGCGCCTCCGCGCCGGCGGGTATGGGGAGTAGGGATCCGGGAAACGGGAGACGGGAACCGGGAAACGGAACGATAGCCGCCAACCTCCAACCGTAGTCGCGGGGCTCCGTCCCCGCGGGGCGCGATGCGCCCAACGGATGTTCCGGGAACCGGGAGACGGGAGGCGGGAGCGGGCGAATTCGGGCGTGGGGGTGGGCCTCGCCGGCCCTCCGCGGGGACGGAGGCCCGCGACTACGGAGTTGGGAGTTGGGAGTTGGGAGAGAGCGTGCGCCTGGCCGGGCGGCCGTCAACCTCCAACCTGCAACCTGCAACCTTCAACCTTCAACCTTCAACCTCCAAACTCCCCGGGCGCGGAAGGGCCGCGGGGTGGGTTCCCCCGCGGCCCGTCGCTGGTGTGCGGTTGATGTGCCGGCGCGGCGCGGCTAGACGACCTGGAGTTCGCGCAGCTTTTCGTCGGTGACGACGCCATTCTTCCAGCCGCGGACGCGGTAGTACTCCTCGAGCATCTTGTCGAGCTCGCAGACCTGGCCCATCGAGCCCTTCGAATTGGAGGGTTCTTCGAGGAAGCGCTTCGGGAGGGTGTCGGAGCCTTCGCGGAAGCCGGCGAGGTTGTTGTAGTAGCGCTCCAGGTTGTAGATGCGCTCGCCGGTGCGGAGGACGTCTTCGGGGCCGAAGCTGTCGAGGCCGGTCATGACGCGGTACTGCTCGGCGTACTCGTCCGGGCCTTCGGCGAAGGCGCTGAACTTGCAGAGGTCGAGCGAATCGCTGAAGGCGTGGATGTCCTGGAGGAGCTTGAGGAGCTCGCCCTTGCCCTGCCAGGCGAGGGGGTCGGCCTTGAGCGGGATGACGCCGAGCTCGGCGGCGGGGGAGTAGCCGCGGAGGTGGCAGGCGCCGCGGTTGGAGGTCGCGTAGCCGAGGCCCATGCCCTTGAGGCCGCGGGGGTCGTAGGCGGGCGTGGCCTGGCCTTTGACGGTCATGGCGAGTTCGGGGTGGCCGATGGAGCGGGCGAACGGTTCGATGCCGTCGGCGAGGCGCGCGCCGATGCCCTGCCGGAAGGCGACCTGGCGCATGACCTCGATCATCCGGTCGCGGTCGCCCCAGGCGATGCCTTCGCCGGCGGGGATGTATTCGCGCTGGGTGGCCTCCATGAGGCAGGAGAGCGCCTGGCCGATTTCGATGGCGTCGTAGCCCCAGTCGTTGGCGCGGTCGATCATGTAGGCGACGGAGGCGACGTCGTCGTTGCCGCAGTTGGCGCCGAGGGACCAGGCGGGTTCGTACTCGACGGACTCCATCTTGACCTTGTAGGGGCCTTCGGTGACTTCGACTTCCTTCTTGCAGGCGACGGGGCAGGCGTGGCAGGTGGGGTCGTCGATGAGATAGTGCTCTTTGACGTATTCGCCGGAGAGCTTTTCGGCGCCGTCGAAGTGGGTTTCCTGGCTGTTGCGGGCGCCGAGGGCGCCGATGGTGTTGGTGACGTTCATGAGCACGTTGGTGCCGTAGACGGAGAGGCCGCCCTTGCGGGGCGAGGTGATGTTCGCCTCGTCCATGATCTTCTTGAGGGCGTTGCTGTGGGCGGTGCGCCAGGCTTCGCGGTCGGCCGCGCGGGGGTAGTTGCGGGCGGCTTTGATGACGACGGCCTTGAGCTTCTTGGCGCCGCCGACGCAGCCGGTGCCGCCGCGGCCGGAGGCGCGGTCGTGCTCGTTGATCCAGCTGGCGAAGCGGACGGTGTTTTCGCCGGCCTGGCCGATGGCGATGACGCTGAGGTCGTCTTCGCCGTGGCGGTCCTTGAGGAGCTGGATGGTCTCGTGGACGCCCTTGCCCCAGAGGTCGGAGGCATCGCGGAGTTCGACCGTGCCGTCGTGGACGTAGGCGTAGACGGGGCGGGGCGAGATGCCTTTGAAGACAAGGCCATCGAAGCCGGCCCAGCGGAGGCGAGCGGCGCTCCAGCCGCCCTGGTGGCTATCGGTGACGGTGCCGGTGAGGGGGCTCTTGGTGACGATGGCGAGGCGGCCGCTCATGGAGGCTTCGGTGCCGGTGAGGGGGCCGTTCATGAAGCAGAGCACGTTGTCGGGGCCGAGCGGGTCGACGGTGGGGCCGGCTTCGAAGACGTAGCGGACGCCGAGCCCGCGGCCGCCGATGTACTTCCGGGCCCAGTCCTCGGGGATGGGCGCGTAGCTGACGGTGCCCGCGGTGAGGTCGACGGTGCCGACGCGGCCGGCGTAGCCTCCGAGTGCCATGGATAAACGCCTCCTATTGCTGCGATTCAGGCTGGGGGAAGTATAGATCTCCGGCGCAAGGGGTCCGGTGAGCGGGGCAGGGGCCTTTACCGGGGCGTTCCGGGAGCGGCCGGGTGGCGCGGCGGGAGCGCGGGCGGCAGACTGGCGGGCATGGACTGGAAACGGCTCCTGGGGCGCAAGGAGGGCGACGCATGGCAGCGGCCGCCGCCGCCGGCCGAGGTGACGCTGCGGGCGGTCGGCTACGTGCGGAGCCCGGTGACGAAGCCGCGGCCGCACGGCTGGGCGAACGTGGAGAGCGCGGTCGTGTTCGAACCGGGCCACGAACGGCGGCTGGAGGGGCTGGAGCGGTTCAGCCACCTCATCGTGGTGTTCTACCTCGATGTGGCGGCGGATGCGCCGGAGAAGCCGGAGCAGCTGGAGCTGGCGGGCGGGCGGCGGGCGGGGATTTTCGCGACGCGGAGCCAGCTCCGGCCGAACCATCTCGGGGTATCGGTGGTGGAGCTGCTGGGCCGGGAGGGGCTGGAGGTGCGGGTCCGGGGGCTCGATGCGATCGACGGGACGCCGGTTCTCGACGTGAAGCCGTACCTCCCGGAGTACGACCGGAGGTAGGCGGGGGCGGGAGACGGGAACCGGGAGGCGGGAGGCGGGAGGCGGGAACCGGGAGGCGGGAAGCGGGAGGCGGGAGGAAGGCCGACCTCCAACCTCCAACCTTCAACCTCCAACCTCCGGGGCGGGATCACGGGGTGGGGGTTGGGGTTGGCGTGGCGGCGCCGGGCTGGGG
>NZ_JANZZD010000036.1:0-19981 GCF_026419595.1 Tepidiforma sp.
AGACCAAGAACGAGGACGAAAAGGTCGGCATCCGCATCCTCGCCGAGGCCCTCGAGGCGCCGACCTTCACCATCGCCGAAAACGGCGGCCTCGAGGGCGCCGTCATCGTCGACCGCGTCAAGAAGCTCACCAACCCGAACGAAGGCTGGGACGCCGAGACCAACACCTGGGGCGACATGTACGAGCTCGGCATCGTCGACCCCGTCAAGGTCACCCGCTCCGCTCTCGAGAACGCCGTCAGCATCGCCTCGCTCGTCCTCACCACCGAGACTCTCGTCGCCGAGATCCCGCAGCCCCCGGCCGCGCCGCCGCCCCCGCCCGAGGACTACTAGCCCGGCATCCTGCCCGGAGACACGCCGGCCCCGGTCGCTGCGACCGGGGCCGGTTTTTCGCGGCTTCCGGGAGCCGGGTCAGTCGAACAGCAGCACGGTCCGGGCCACCTCGCCGGCCTTCATCGCCCGGAACGCATCGTTCACATCCTCCAGCCGCCCCGTCCGCGTGATCATCTCATCCAGCTTCAGCCGGCCCTGCATGTAGAAGTCCACGTACCGCGGCATATCCTTCAGGAAACGGTTCGAGCCCATCGAAGAACCCTGGATCCGCTTCTCCTGCAGGAAGCTCGGCCCGTCCAGCTCCACCTTCTGCCCCACCGGGATCATCCCGATGATCGTCGCTGTCCCGCCGATGGCCAGGCACTCGAACGCCTGCTCCGCCGCGCGCTTCAGCCCAATCGCCTCGAACGAGTACTCCACGCCGCCGCCCGAGATCTCCCGGATCGCCTCCACCGGGTCACGGCTCGAAGCGTCCACGACGTGCGTCGCCCCCAGCTCCTTCGCCTTCGCCAGCTTCGACTCCACGGTATCGACGGCGATGATCATCCGCGCCCCGCCGATGCGCGCCCCCTGGATCGCCGCCAGTCCAACCCCGCCGCACCCGAACACCGCCACCGACGCACCCGGCTCCATCTTCGCCGTGTTCAGCACAGCGCCCACCCCGGTCGTCACGCCGCAGCCGATGAGCGCCGCCGCCGCAAGCGGCATGTCCTCGCGGATCTTCACGATCGCGTTCTCGTGCAGCAGCATCTTCTCCGCGTACGACCCCAGGTTCGCGAACTGCACCACCGGCGTCCCGTTCCACGTCAGCTTCGGCGGCATATCCGCGCCACGCTGCCGGCTCGGAGCACGGCAGAGGTTCGGTCGGCCGCTCACGCACATCTCGCAGTGCCCGCAGAACACGCTCAGGCAGCAGATCACGTGGTCGCCCGGCTTCACATACGTGACCTGGTCGCCCACCTCCTCCACGATCCCTGCCGCCTCGTGCCCGAGGATCGCCGGCGCCTGCAGCGGGTACAGCCCATCCACGAAATGCAGGTCGCTGTGGCACACCCCCGAGGCGACGGTGCGCACGATCACCTCACGGCCGCGGGGCCGGTCGATCTCCACGTTCTCGATGGTCAGCGGCTGGTGCGGGCCATGGAACACCGCGGCTTTCATGGGGTAGCGTCCTCCTTCTCCTGCTGCCGAATCGGCGCGCGGAGTCTACCCCATCCGGGCGGCCGCGTGGCGAACCGCCGCTACCGCGTCTTCAGCAGGTCGCGAATCTCCCGCAGCAGCTGGATCTCCTCCGGCGTCGGCAGGTCGGCCGGCGCCTCGCCCCGCTTCCGCCGCTCCATCAGCAGGTTCACCGGCTTGATGATGAAGAAGAAGATCACCGCCGCCACGATGACGAAGTTCACCACCGCCTCGAGGAAGAGGCCGATTTCGATCGTGGCATCGCCGATGTCGAAATTGATGCTGCCGAAGCTCGGCTGCCCCACGATCGCCGCGATGAACGGCGTGAGGATGTTCGCGACCATCGAATTTACCACGGTCGTGAAGGCCGCGCCGATGACCACCGCAATCGCCAGGTCCAGCACGTTCCCGCGCAGGACGAAATCCCGGAACTCTTTCAGGATGCCAGCCACCTTGGTCCTCCGTTCCCGGCCGGGGGCGCCCGCCGGATGGCGGATTCTCGGTGCCCCGGCCGGGAACGGTCAAGACGCGCCGGCAGGTGCCGGGGCGCGCCGCCCTGGAGGAACGCCGCAGCGCGGCCGGCGGCGCAGCCCCGCACCCACACGTACGCCCGCTCCGCCCCGCCCCGATCAGCTCCCCGCATTCAGCGCCACTGCCCGAACATCCCGCCCGCCGCTGGCCACGCGTCGCCCGTCCGGGGGTCCAGCAGCCAGCTCATCGCCGGCAGCTCGCCCTTCTCGCCCGCGTAATCCTGCACCGTGAACGTCAGCAGCCCCGCACCGGCTGGCCGCAGGTCCAGCACGTTCACGAAGGGGTATACCCGGCGTTCGCCCGTCCGCAGGTTCGCGACCACGATGCCGTTCCCACCGTCCCCCTGCAGAAGTTCGTGCCACGCGACCGTCTCCTCGTCGGCCCAGGCAGACGTCAGCCCCGGCGAGCCGCCGCAGCGGCCCCCCACGAACCCCGGCGCCGGTCGCGCGAACTCCCTCACCGCCCCGCTCTCGAGGTCCACCACCCGAACCGGTCCCGTGAACGGCACGAGCAGCGCCTTCGTCCCCGACGGCGATACCGTCAGCTCGCCCGGCCACTCCTCCGGCGCAACCGCCAGCGGAATCGTCCGCTCTCCGCCCTCCAGGGTCTCGACCCGCAGCCCGGCGCCCGGGACCCACGTCACCACGCCGCTTCCGTCGGGGAGCCACGCCAGGTTCCACGACGCGGGACCCGCGAACGGCCGGACCTCCCGGAATGGCGGCGATGTCCACCCGTAGCCGCCGGGGCAGGCATCGCACACCGCCGGGATGCGCACGGCGAGGCGGTCGCCCGGTCCCCACATCACGGGCAGGGCGCCGTTGAGCTCCGCCGCCTCCCCGGTCGCCGTATCGAACACTGCGCCGCCCGCCATGTCTGGGTCGAACTGCCCCGCGGCGACGAAGCGCCCGGATGGCGACAGCGGCGACGGCCGCACGCCGCTCCAGCCCGCGTTGAACGGCAGCCACGGGCTTCGGGATACCGTCCCGCCGCTGTCCGCCGTGGCCACCTGGCTCCATTCCCCCAGCGCCCCCGCCACGGCGGTCACCGAAGCGAAGGGGCCGAAGCCCTGCCGCGCCCCCGGCGCCGGCTCCGTGTACCGCACGGCTACCCAGCCTCTCCCCAGCGCATACCGCCACGTTTCGCCATCTGCGTCCGCAGGCTCGCCCCAGAGCCACAGCAGCGTCCCCTCGGCCGCGCATTCCCGCGGCGCGCCCTGGCCCGAAAGCCCCGGCAGGTAGCGCACGTTCAGGCAGTCGCCGTCGCCCGTCCGCACCCGCACCGGGTCTGCCGTCACCGGCCCGAAACCAGGCCAGTCGCCCGGCGGCGGCGCCGAGCGCGCTGGCGCCGCGGGCGGCGGTGTCCACGGTGTCGGCGTCGGCGCCGCTGCCGGCACCGTCGCCGTCGGCGCGGCCGCCCCCGGTGCCCCCGGCGGCCCATCCGGGCCCTCCGCACGTGTCGCCGCCGTCACCGCCCCGGCGAACAACGCCGCGCACGCGGCAGCCGCGAGCACACCCCGCAGACGTCTGTTCCCTGGCACCATCCGCGCCACCTCCCGGGCCATCGCCATGTCCTTGAGGACGTCCCCCTGCCGGCGAAATGTTCCTTGCTCCCGGGCGGAGGTTGAAGGTTGAAGGTTATCCTCCCCCCCAACTCCCAACTCCCAACTCCCCACCCCGTAGCCGCGGGGCTCCGTCCCCGCGGAGGGCCGGTGAGGCCCACCCGGACGTTCGCATCCGCTCGCCCTCCCGCCTCCCGGTTCCCGGTTCCAGGGGCATCCGTCGGGCGCATGGCGCCCCGCGGGGACGGAGTCCCGCGGCTACGGTTGGAGGTTGGAGGTTAGAGGTTGGAGGTTGGAGGTTGGAGGTTGGAGGTTGGAGGTTGTTCTCCCTCCCCGTTCCCGTCTCCCGCCTCCCGGTTCCCGGTTCCCTCCCCGCCCCCACCGCCGCCGCGGAGCGGCGGCATCCCTCGGCGCCGCCGGCGAAGCCGGCCAGCCATCCCCCGCGGCGCCAGCCGCGCCACCGCCGGCGAAGCCGGCCCGCCGCCCCTAGTCAGTCAGCCAGCCTACTTTGACGTTCGCGTCAACGTATGATAGCGTCCCATCCGAGGAGGGAACGCGCCCGTGCGCTGGCTTTTGCGCCTCGTCCCCTACGTCAACAAGTACCGCGGCCAGTTCATCGTCGCCTGGGTCTGCGTCATCCTCGCGGGCGCCTTCGTCATGGTCAGCCCGCTCCTCATCAAGTTCGCCATCGAGTTCGGCCTTCAGCCCGTCCGCGATGCCGACGGCCGCCTCACCGGCCTCGAAGGCAACGAGCGCCTCCTCATCCTCGGCTCCGCCGCCATCGTCGCCTTCGCCATCGCCCGCGGGCTCGCCGCTTTCGGCCAGCAGTACCTCGGCGAAACCATCGGCCAGAACGTCGCCTACGACATCCGCAACCGGATCTACGACAACCTCCAGCGCCTCAGCTTCGCCTACCACGACAAGGTGCAGACCGGCCAGATCATGAGCCGCGCCACCCAGGACGTGGAGAACATCCGCATCTTCTTCGCCATGGGGCTGCTCCGGTTCTCCTACATCATCCTGATGATCGTCATCTCCATCGTCGGGATGCTCATCATCAACTGGCAGCTCGCCCTCGTCTCCTTCATCTCTCTCCCCATCCTCGCCTGGCGCTCCATCGTCACCAGCCGCCGCCTCCGGCCCATGTGGCTCCAGATCCAGCAGAACCAGGCCGAGATGACCCAGGTCGCGGAAGAGGCCCTCACCGGCATCCGCGTCGTCAAAGCCTTCTCCCGTGAGGCCTTCGAAAGCAAGAAGTTCGCCGATGCCGCCAAAAAGCAGGCCGACCTCTCCTACCAGGCCGCCATGATCCAGGCGAACAATCAGCCCCTCCTCCAGGGCATCTCCGCCGCCCAGATCGCCCTCACCGTCGGCGTCGGCGCCTGGTTCGTCTCCCGCGGCTCCCTCCAGGCGCAGGACGTCCTCACCTTCACCCTCTGGCTCAACCTCCTCCAGCTCCCCATCCGCACCATCGGCTTCATGATCAACATCATCGCCCGCGCCATCAGCTCCGCCGAGCGCGTCTTCGAACTCATCGATGCCCAGTCCGCCGTGCAGGAGAAGCCCGGCGCCCTCCCGCTCACCGACGTCAAAGGCCACGTCGTCTTCGAACACGTCAGCTTCAGCTACGACAACCTCAGCCCCGTCCTCTCCGGCGTCGATATCGATGCGAAGCCTGGCCAGGTCATCGCCCTCCTCGGGCCCACCGGCTCCGGCAAGTCCACCATCGTCAACCTCATCCCCCGCTTCTACGACGTCACCGAAGGGCGCATCCTCATCGACGGCGTCGACATCCGCGACGTCACCATCGAATCGCTCCGCAAGAACATCGGCATCGTCCAGCAGGACGTCTTCCTCTTCATCGGCACCATCCGCGACAACATCGCCTACGGGAAGCCCGATGCGACGCAGGAAGAGATCGAGCGCGCCGCCAAAGCCGCCCGCATCCACGACTTCATCGTCTCCCTCCCCTACGGCTACGACGAATGGGTCGGCGAACGCGGCGTCACCCTCTCCGGCGGCCAGAAGCAGCGCATCGCCATCGCCCGCACCCTCCTGCTCGACCCGAAGATCCTCATCTTCGATGACTCCACCGCCAGCGTGGACACCCAGACGGAGTTCCTCATCCAGCAGGCGCTGCAGGAGCTCATGAAGGGCCGCACCACCTTCGTCATCGCCCAGCGGCTCCGCACCGTCATGCGCGCCGACGAGATCATCGTGCTCGACCAGGGCCGCGTCATCCAGCGCGGCACCCACCAGGAGCTCATCCAGCAGGAAGGTCTCTACCGCCGCATCTTCGAGCTCGAACTGAAAGACCAGGAAGAGGCGCTCGGCCGCACCGTCACGCCCCGGCCGACGCCCGGCGGCGACCCGGCGCTCGCCGAGCGCCTCCGCGAGCGCGTCCGCAGCGGCGACACCGAGGGCCTCCCGCCGCAGCTCGTCGAACGCGTCCGCGCCCGCCTCATCGCCGAAGGCCAGGCCGGGGGAGGCGCCTGATGGGCATGTGGGGCGGCGCCGGCGCAGGCGGCTGGAGCTCCGGCATCGGCGGGCAGCCCGGCGGGCCCATGGGCCGCGCCATGATGGGGCGCGGCGCCGACGGCTGGGACGACGAATACCTCGGCAAGGTCTACGACGCCAAAGTCGTCCGCCGCATCCTCCCCTACCTCGCCGAGTACAAGCTGCAGGCTTTCATCGCCCTCGCCTGCATGGTCCTCTCCGCCCTCGCCAGCTTCTTCCAGCCGCTCCTCATCGGCCTCACCGTCCAGGCCGGCATCAACCACGACAGCCGCCGCATCCTCACCCTCCTCGGCGTCATGCTCGGCCTCGCCGTCGTCCAGTGGCTCGCTGCCTACGGCCAGCAGCGCACCACCGCCTGGATGGGCAACCGCATCCTCATGAAGCTGCGCACCCAGATGTACGACCACATGCAGGGGCTCTCGCTCAGCTTCTACGACGAGATGGAAGTCGGCCGCATGATCTCCCGCCTCACGAGCGACGTCACGGTCATGCAGGAGCTCCTCACCTCCGGCTCCCTCACCTTCTTCGCCGACATCATCGGGCTCACCATCATCGTCATCGTCCTCCTGCAGATCGACCTCACCCTCGCCCTCGTCACCTTCGCCATCGTCCCGCCGCTCGTCCTCGTCATGATCTTCTGGGCCCGCCATGCCCGGCAGGCCTTCATCAACGTCCGCATCAAAGTCTCCACGCTCTACGGCACCCTCGCCGAGAACGTCTCCGGCGTCAAAGCCGTCCAGTCCATGGCGCGCGAAGACGAGAACGCCCGCCGCTTCGACCGCCTCAACCAGGACAACCGGCAGGCCAACATCTGGGCCGGCATGCTCAGCGCCGCCATCATGCCCGTCATCGAACTCTCCGTCGCCATCGCCACCGCCTCCGTCGTCATCGTCGGCGGTATCCGCGCCCTCCACGCCGCAGATGTCGATGTCGCCCACTTCTTCTTCGTCCTCACCTCCTTCACCCTCTACGTCGGCCGCTTCTTCGACCCCATCCGCGACCTCGTCCTCCAGTACACCATGCTCCAGCGCGCAATGGCCGGCGGCGAACGCATCTTCCAGGTCCTCGATACCGAACCCCGCGTCAAAGACCGCCCCGGCGCGATCGACCTCGACGACATCGAAGGCCGCGTCGACTTCGAAGACGTCCACTTCCACTACGTCGAAGGCGTCCCCATCCTCCGCGGCATCACCCTCCACGTCGAACCCGGCGAAACCATCGCCCTCGTCGGCGCGACCGGCGCCGGCAAGACCACCATCACCTCCCTCCTCATGCGCGGCTACGACGTCACCGGCGGCGCCATCAAGATCGACGGCCGCGACATCCGCGACATCACCCGCCGCTCGCTCACCCGCCACATGGGTGTCGTCCTCCAGAACCCCTACCTCTTCTCCGGCACCGTCCGCGAGAACATCGCCTACGGCCGGCCGGATGCCACCCAGGACGAGATCGAGCGCGCCGCCAAGGCCGTCGGCGCCCACGACTTCATCATGCGCCTCGAAAAAGGCTACGACACCGTCCTCCAGCAGCGCGGCCAAAACCTCTCCGTCGGCCAGCGCCAGCTCATCAGCTTCGCCCGCGCCATCCTCGCCGCCCCCCGCATCCTCATCCTCGATGAGGCCACCGCGTACGTGGATACACAGACCGAAGTCATCATCCAGCAGGCGCTCCGCGAACTCCTCAAGAACCGCACCTCCTTCGTCATCGCCCACCGGCTCTCCACCATCCGCGAAGCCACCCGCATCGTCGTCCTCGATAAGGGGCAAATCGCCGAGATGGGCACTCACGAAGAGCTGCTCGCCCGCGGCGGCATCTACGCCAACCTCTACCGGATGACCTACGAGCAGGAGCAGGCCCGCCAGGCCGCCGCCAGCGTCTCCGAAGACGAGGCCTTCGCCAGCCGCCGCCGCGGCGAGGTCTTCGGCGCCGGCGCGCCCCAGCCCGCCGCCGGCCAGTAACCGCGCCGCCCCGCGCCGCCCCTCAAATCCCCGGCCCGGCCTGCCGATACTTCATTCAGCTTCGAACGAAGGAGAAGGCCACCACATGAAACAGTTCAACTGCGGGGATGTCGTCCCCGGCTGCAGCGTCACGTTCCGGTTCGAAACCGAAGACCGGATCCTCGAAGCCGTCGGCCAGCACGCCCGCAAGGACCACGGCCTCACCGATATCCCGCCGCAGCTCATCGAACAGGTCAAAGACAAGATCAAACCCGCGGCCTGACGCCGCGGCAGCCCATCCGCCCCGCGGGCCGGCACAGCGCCGGCCCGTTCCTGTTCTCTGCCCCTCTCCCTCGCGGCAGCGCGCCGTCAGGCGGCAGCAGCGCGCCCCTCGCGGGTCAGCGCCTGCACCAGCCGCTCCACGCGGACCTGGCCGAGCGGCCGCCCGTCCTCGTCCGTCACGATGACGGGGTCGAACCGCTCCGCGGCCGGCCGCGTCAGCGCCCGCTTCAGCACGTCCTCCGCCCGGCAGGCCGGCGTCACCCGCAGCGGCTCCGAGTGGCGCCCCAGGTGCCACATCCGCGCCGGCCGGCCCCACGCGTCCAGCAGCACCAGCGTGCCCGAATCCGGCACCTCGAACGCGCTCGCGAGCGGCGCCGTCGCCACCGGCTCCGCGAACGCGGCCGCCCGCAGCTCCCCGTCCGCCGCCGGCCGCAGCCGCGCGATCGCCTCCCGCACCGGCGCCGGTGTCGGTTCGAAGGCCGGCGCCGGCCGGTTCAGGAAGTACCCCTGCCCGAGCGGCACGCCGAGCTGGAGCACCTCCCGCAGGTCGGCCTCCGTTTCGATGCCCTCCGCGATGACCCACGCATCCAGCCGCGAGGCGAGGTGGCCCACCAGCTCCACCAGCGCCTGCCGCGCCGGGTCGGCGCCGATGCCCGTCACGAACCCCTGGTCCACCTTCACGAACTCCGGCCGCACGTCGATCAGCCGGCGCAGGTCCGCATAGCCCGTCCCCGTATCGTCGACCGCGATGAGCGCGCCGCGCTCCCGGAGCCGCTCCAGCAGCCCGTTCAGCCGCCCCAGGTCCGCAATCGGCGTGTGCTCGGTCAGTTCGATGATGAAGCCGCCGAGGTGCTGCTCGCCCAGCAGCAGGCGCGCGACCTCCTCGTGCTCCAGCGCCGAAGGGTCCAGGTTCACCGTGAGGAACGTGTTCATCGGCGCCTCGGCGCGCAGCCGCAGCGCCTGCCGGACGACCGCCGCCTCGAGCTGCGGACCGAGCCCCAGCCGGTAGGCCGCATCGAACCAGTGGTGCGGCGGCGCGGCCACCTGCGGGTCCGAAAACCGCGCCAGGAGTTCGAACCCGGCCGGCACCCCGCGCGCCAGGTCCACGATCGGCTGCCGGTGGAGCGCGATGCGCGCCGGCTCCCGCAGCACCCGCGTCAGCGCCTGCCCCCAGGCTGCATCCGAAACCGGCTCGTGGCTCACACCCGTGAGTTTCGGCGCTCCGCCCCCGCCTCTTCAGCCCTGCCTCCCGCCGGCTCCTGCAGCTTGACCACGAGCACGCGGTCGACCCGCCGGCCGTCCATCGCCATCACGCGGAACTGGTAGCCCGGCACCTCCACCCGGTCGCCCACCCGCGGGATGCGGCCGAGCCGCGCCATGATGAAGCCGCCCACCGTGTCGTAGTCCTCGTCGGCCAGCTCCGCCCCGGTGGCGTCCTCCAGGTCCGCGATGAGCGCCAGCCCGGAGACGAGGAAATTCCCCGAGGGCAGCGCCCGCAGCGTATCGTCGCCCTGGGCCCGGCCCCCCAGCCACCGCCCCAGCAGCCGGTAGAGCACCTCATCGGCCGTCAGGATGCCGCTCGTGCCGCCGTGCTCGTCCACCAGCACCACGATCTGCACCTGCTTCGCGCGCATCGCCTGCACCGCCACCTCCACGCTGACCGATTCGGGGATCGCCACCGCCGGCCGCACGAGGTGCCGCCAGGCCGTCTCGCCCCGCCGCACCAGCGCCACCAGGTCCTTCACCTCGAGGATGCCCACGATGTGGTCGAGGCTCTCCTCGTAGACCGGGTAGCGCGAATGGTGGTAGCGCTCGACGAGCTCGAGGATCTCGTCGAGCGTGGCGCCCGCCTCCACCGCCACCACCTCCGTCCGCGGCACCATGATCTGGTCCGCCTGGATGGCGCTGAACTCCAGCGCCCGCCGCGCCAGCATCAGCTCGCTCGTCGAAAGCAGGCCCGCCCGCGCCGAGGCCTCGATCACCAGCTCCAGCTCCTCCGGGTCGAGCGATTGCTCCGCCTCCGAGCGCTCCCGGATGCCGAGCGCGCGCACGACCAGCGCCCCCGACCGGTGGAGGAACCAGACGAACGGCCGGAACACCTTCGCGAAGACCAGCACCGGCGGCGCGACGAACAGACCGACCCGCTCCGTCCGCGCCAGCGCGATCGATTTCGGCGCCAGCTCCGCGAAGATGATGACGAGCGCCGTCACGAGCAGGAATGCGATCGCCGTCGCCGCGATGCCGGCCGTCCGCGCCGGCGCCCAGGCGAGCGCCCCCGCGAGCGCCGGCTCGAGCAGGCCCGCCAGCACCGGCTCGCCCAGCCAGCCGAGCGCCAGCCCGCACATCGTGATGCCCAGCTGCGTCGCCGCGATCGTCGCATCCAGCTGCCGCAGCGCCCCGAGCAGCAGCCGCGCCCGCGCCTGCCCGGCGGCCGCGAGCTGCTCCACCCGGGTCCGCCGGACCCCGACGAAGGCGAACTCCGCCGCCACGAACAGCGCATTCAGCGCGATGAGTACGAGGAGCCCCGCGAGCCCCAGGCCGACCAGCCACGCGTCATCCATGCGCGCATTGTAGACGTCCCGGCGGGCAGCCCCGCCGCACGCGGGAGCATCGCCGGCGGGCCCCGCGCAGCCGCCGCCTGCAGGCCCCCGCGGGCCTTCGCAGGCCGCCGCTGGGCCCCCGTTCTGCCCGCCGCGGAAGCCCTCATCGGCCCCGGAACCGGGCAAAACTCGTCACGATCTGTCGCGAAAAATCCCTCCTACTCCCGGTCAAACCCTGCTAAAATTGACCATGTCGCAGGGCAGTCATCCCGCCGCCGGAGCAGCGCCCATCGGCCGCCCGGCCAGCCTCCAAGAAGCGCCCGCGCACCCATCCTGAGGAGAGGTCGAACCGAGCCGCTCCAGCCCCGCAGGTCCATCCCAGCCGCTCTCCAGTAGCCCGTGCACGGCCGCCCGCGGCGGTGCGCGCAGGATCCCGCGCGCCGTCAGCCCACCCTCGGTCACCCATCCCGCTCCGGCCGGGTCCGGCCCGGCCCCCGGAATCCTCGCCGCCCCCTCGCCGCACCTCACCGCAGCGGCCTGGCCATCCATTTCCCCTGGAGGTTTCCGTGTCCCCGACCCTCACCGCCCTCGTCCTCGCCATCCACGCCCGCGTTCCCGTCCTCCTCTGGGGCGCCCCCGGCACCGGCAAGTCCTCCGTCATCCGCCAGCTCGGCGAACGCCTCGGCCTCCCCGTCGAGACCGTGATCGCTTCCATCCGCGAACCCTCCGACTTCGCCGGCCTCCCCGTCGTCACCGACGGCCGCGTCCGCTTCGCCCCGCCCGACTGGGCCGTCCGCCTCGCCCGCCACGGCACCGGGCTCCTCTTCCTCGATGAGATCTCCACCGCGCCCCCGGCCGTCCAGGCCGCCCTCCTCCGCGTCGTCCTCGAACGCACCGTCGGCGACCTCGAACTCCCGCCCGGGGTCGCCATCGTCGCCGCCGCCAACCCCGCCGCCCAGGCCGCCGGCGGCTGGGACCTGAGCGCGCCGCTCGCCAACCGCTTCCTCCACCTCGACTGGCACGTCAACGGCCTCGCCTGGGCCGACGGCTTCGTCAGCTCGTGGGCGAAGCTCGAAGTCCCGGAACTCCCGGCCGACTGGACCGCCGGCCTCCCGGCCGCGCGCGACGAGATCGCCGGCTACATCCGCCAGCGCCCCGACGCGCTCCTCAGCGTGGCCGAAACCGCCGAAGCCGCGTCCCGCGCCTGGCCTTCGCCGCGCACCTGGGAGATGGCGGCCCGCCTCCTCGCCGCTGCGCGCGCCGCCGAAGCGCCCGCCGAGGTCCTCGAAACGCTCCTCGCCGGCACCGTCGGCAACGCCGCCGCGCGCGACTACCTCACGCTCCTCCGGCGGGGCGCCGCCTGGGACCTCGACCGCGCCTTCCAGCGCCCCGATGACGCCCGCATCCCCGAATCCCCGGACGCGCTCGATGGCTTCCTCCGCGCCGTCATCGCCCGCTTCGCCGCCAGCGCCGATGAAAAAGCGTGGCAGCGCTCGTGGCAGCTCCTCGCCAGGGCGGCCGACGCTGCCGGCGTCGATGCGGTCGTCCCCCACGCCATCGCCCTGCACGAAGCCGGGAGCGACGCCTTCCTCGTCCCGGCCGAGGCCCGCCCGCTGCTGGAGGCGCTCCGTGTCTCCTAGCGGCCCTCTCCGGGGCGTTCCGCCCTTCGCCGAGATGCCGGTCGTCGTGCTCATCCAGCACAACTTCACGCTCCGCAAGGGCGACCCCCTCACCGGCTGGCCGCGCCGGCGGCCGGAGGTCTACACCCGCGGTTCCGAACCGCTCGCCCGGCCGTGGGGCCGCCAGGGCAGCATCATCGCCGCCCGCATGTCCATGGAACGCATGGTCACCTGCACGTTCCGGGGCGAGTTCTCCCGCTGGGTGTACGTCATCGGGCGCGTCGCCGTCGTCATCAACCGCGTCTTCGAACTCCCCGGCGAACCGTTCGAGGCCCTCTGCGGCGCCATGATCCGCCTCCGTCCCGGCATCCGCGAACGCGAAGCCTTCGCGCGGCTCCTCGCCGAAGAGGTCGAGCCCGGCGACCCCGACTTCGAACGGGTCGCGGCATTCCTCCAGCGCTGCGCCATCCCTGCGCCCCCCGACCTGGCGGAAGACGTGAACCGCTTCCTCGAGAGCATCGACCCCGACCTCCAGGAGCTCGCGCCCCGCGGCGACCGCTTCGAACGCGCCCGCGCCGACCTCGTCGAACGCCTCCCGTTCTTCGCCTATCTCGCCTATCACATCCGCCATACCTCCGACCCGGAGACCCCCACCGCCGCCATCGATAAGCGCGGCCGGCTCCGGACCAACCCGGCGTGGTTCGAGCCGCTCACGCGGCCCGAAGCCGCCGCCGTCGTCTACCACGAAATGGCCCACCTGCTCCGGCGCCACTTCGACCGCGCCGAGCGCGCCGGGGCCGCCGGCGACCTCTGGAACATCGCCGCCGACCTCGAAATCAACGACGACATCCCGGGGGAATTCACCCTCCCGCCCGGCGCCCTCACCCCCGGCATGTTCCGCCTCCCCCGCCGCCGCACCGCGGAGGAGTACTACCGGCGGCTCAGCGCCCGGGCCGAGAAGAACCTCCGCATCGCGCGCGAGGCAGGCTGGCGCCCGTGCGGCTCCGGCTGCGGCGCCAACCCGAACGAAACCCCCGAGCCGGACAGCGGCGGCGACCCGGGCCTCAGCCGCCTCGACCTCGACCACATCGCCGAGCAGGCCGCCGAGCGTGTCCTCGACGGGAGCTACCAGTCGCGCGTGCCCTACTTCCTGTGGCGCCGCGACGCGCGCCAGGGCCGCATCCCCGGCGGCTGGATCCGCTACTTCGAAGAGCTGCGCACTCACCGGCACGACTGGCGCCAGGAGCTCGCCCGCGCCGTCCGCGGCGCCCTCGAACGGCTCCCCGGCATGGCCGACTACACCTACGGGCGGGCCTCCCGCCGGGCCGCCGCCGTCGCGCCCGTCATCCTCCCCGGCCTCTGCAGCCCGACGCCCGAAGTCAGCATCGTCATCGATACCTCCGGCAGCATGTCGTCCGACCTGCTCGGCCAGGCCCTCGCCGAAACCCGCGCCATCGTCCGCGCCAACGGCGGCCGCGGCGCCAACGTCCACCTCGTCGATGCCGCCCTCCACGGCACCATCCGCACCCGGACCGGCACGGGCATCCAGCTCCGCGGCGGCGGCGGCACCGATATGCGCGTCGGCATCGCCGCTGCCCTCGCCGCCCGCCCCCGCCCCAACGTCGTCATCGTCCTCACCGATAGCTTCACGCCCTGGCCCGAGAAGCCGACGCCCGTCCCGCTCATCGTCGGCGTCGTCGGCGAGCGCTCCGTCTCGCGCTGGGATGTCGACCGCGTCCCGAAGTGGGCGCGCGCCATTCCCATCCCGCTCGAGCCCTCGAATTGGCCTGCCTGGCCTGACGCCGCCGCCGGCACCGACCCCATGATGCCCCCCGTGGTCAGGTGCGGTCGCTGACCGCCGCCTCACCCGCAAACCGCCCCCGAAAACGTGCACCGGCCCGGGGAACTCTCCCCGGGCCGGCGGCAGCCAGTAAACTCTTCACCATTCGCGCAGCGGACGGCCGGCCGCGCGACGCCGCAAGAGGGAGTGGAAATTGGCAACATTCGAAGAGCTTTCTGCGGGCGCCAGGGTGCAGGGACTCATCCCGGGCGCCATCGCAAAGATCGAAACCGTCACGCCGCACGGCCCCGATGTCGTGACCATCGCCTACCGCGATGAGCGGACCGGACACCTCACCGAACGCGTCCTCTTTCGCGAAGAAGCCGACGCCATCACCGTCGTCGAAGGCGCCACGCCGTGGGCGTTCGATGGCGATGGCGCGCGCTTCCGCCTCGCCGCCGAGGCCCAGCGGATCCGGATGGCCTACCTCTTCGACCCGATGCTCGCCGTCCACACCTCCAACGTCGTCCCCCTGCCGCACCAGCTCGCAGCCGTCTACGAATCGATGCTCCCCCGCCAGCCCCTGCGCTTCCTCCTCGCCGACGACCCCGGCGCCGGCAAGACCATCATGGCCGGCCTCCTCATCCGCGAGCTCATGCTCCGCGGCGACCTCGAACGCTGCCTCATCGTCACCCCGGCCAACCTCTCCGAGCAGTGGCAGGAAGAGCTCTCCGACAAGTTCGGCCTCGAATTCAAGATCATCGGCCGGCAGGACATCGAAGCCTCCGTCTCCAACAACCCCTTCCGCGAATTCAACCTCGCCATCGCGCGCATCGACCTGCTCAAGCAGGACGACAACATGGCCCGCCTCCGCGGCGCCGACGACTGGGACCTCGTCGTCGTCGACGAGGCCCACAAGATGAGCGCTACCTACGACCGCCACGACATCAAGCGCACCGCCCGCTTCAAGCTCGGCGAACTCCTCGGCCAAAAGACCCGCCACTATCTCCTGATGACGGCCACGCCCCACCGCGGCAGGGACGAGGATTTCCAGCTCTTCCTCAGCCTGCTCGATTCCGACCGCTTCGAAGGCAGAGTCCGCGACAGCACCCGCCAGGTCGATACCAGCGACCTCATGCGCCGCATGCTCAAAGAAGACCTCGTCGATTTCGACGGCAAACCCCTCTTCCCAGAGCGCCGCGCCTACACCGTCAACTACGAACTGAGCGACGAAGAAGCCGAGCTCTACGAAGCCGTCACCCAGTACGTGCGCGAGGAGATGAACCGCGCCGACCGGCTCCCCGGCAAGGACGGCGAACGCCGCCGCGTCGTCGTCGGCTTCGCCCTCACCGTCGTCCAGCGCCGCCTCGCCTCCTCCCCGGCGGCCATCCACGAATCCCTCAAGCGCCGCCTCAACCGCCTCGAACAGCGCCTCGAAGAGGCCCGTCAGACTCGCCGCGTCGCCGAAACCAGGGCCCGGGCCGCCGATGAGCTCGCCCCCCTCGAAATTCCCGAAGGTGCCCTCAACCTCGAAGACCTCGAAGACGACCTGGACGAAGAGCCAGAGTCCGAAACCGAATCCATCGTCGATTACGCCAGCGCGGCCCAGACCGTGCAGGAGCTCGAAGCCGAAATCGCGAGCCTCCGCCGCCTCACCCAGATGGCCGCACGCCTCCGCAAATCCGGCGTCGACCGCAAGTGGGATACGCTCCGCGACGTCCTCGAAAACCCCGAAATGTTCGAAACCGGCGGCGGCCGCCGCAAGCTCGTCATCTTCACCGAGCACCGCGACACCCTCAACTACCTCGTCGAACGCATCGGCACCCTCCTCGGCCGGCCCGACGCCGTCGTCGCCATCCACGGCGCCCTGAACCGCGACGAGCGCCGCAAGGCCCAGGCCCGCTTCACCAACGAGCCCGACGTCCTCGTCCTCGTCGCCACCGATGCCGCCGGCGAAGGCGTCAACCTCCAGCGCGCCCACCTCATGGTCAACTACGACCTCCCGTGGAACCCCAACCGCATCGAACAGCGCTTCGGCCGCATCCACCGCTTCGGCCAGCGCGAGGTCTGCCACGTCTGGAACCTCGTCGCCTACCAGACCCGCGAAGGCGCCGTCTTCCGCCGCCTCTTCGAAAAGCTCGAAGCCGAACGCGAAGCCCTCCAGGGCAAAGTCTTCGATGTCCTCGGCAGCATCCTCACCGAAGTCAACCTCCGCGAGCTCATCCTCGAAGCCATCCGCTACAACTCCACCGACGAAGCCCGCTCCCGCCTCGACCAGGTCATCGAGCAGCGCTGGGACCCCGCCCTCATGAAGCGCCTCGTCGAAGAGCGCGCCCTCGACCGCGTCGTCCTCGATGCCGAGCGCCTCCGCGGCATCCGCGACGCCATGGAGCGCGCCGAGGCCCGCCGCCTCGTCCCCTACTTCATCCAGTCCTTCTTCGTCGATGCCTTCACCCTCCTCGGCGGCACCTGCGTCGAACGCGAGCCCGGCCGCTTCCACATCCCCCACGTCCCCATCGAAATCCGCCGCCGCGACCGCATCATCGGCCGCGCCGACCCCGTCACCCGCGCCTACGAACGGATCTGCTTCGACAAAGCCCGCCGCGACGTGCCCGGCAAGCCCCCGGCCGTCTTCGTCGCCCCCGGCCACCCCCTCCTCGATGCCGTCGTCGACGAGGTGCTCGAACGCTTCGGCAGCGTCCTCGAGCGCGGCACCATCCTCGTCGACGACGCCGAAGAAGCCGCCCCCCCGCGCGTCCTCTTCTCGGTTCAGGGCGAAATCACCGACGGCCTCCCGGGCAAAGCCGATGGCGACCGGCGCGTCATCTCGCGGCGCGTCGACTACCTCGAAGTCGACCGGGATGGCGCCGTCCGCTCCGCCGGCCCGGCGCCCTACCTCGACTACCGCCCGCCCGGCCCCGAGGAGCTCCCCCGCGCCCGTGAGCTCCTCGCCGAGCAATGGTCCGGCTTCGACGTCGAAAAAGCCGCCCAGGAGTACGCCCTCGTCCACCTCACCCGGCGCCACGTCGAGGAGGTCCGCGCCGAGCGCCTCCCCCTGGTCGAAAAGACCCGCACCCAGGTGCGCCAGCGCCTGACCGCGGAGATTCGCTACTGGGACAGCCGCGCCCAGCGCCTCCGCGAAGAAGAAGCCGCCGGCAAGAAGACCCGCCTCAGCTCCGACAACGCCCGCAGGCGCGCCGAGGAACTCGAACTCCGCCTCCAGAAGCGCCTCGCCGAGCTCGACGCCGAGGCCGCCATCGCCGCCGCCACACCCCTCGTCCGCGGCGCCGCCCTCGTCCTCCCCGCTGCCCTCCTCGCACCCGGCGCCGAGGCCGCTTCCCTCGATGGCCCCGCCCGCGCGACGGCGGCCATCGAAGCCGTCGCCATGGCCTACGTCCTCGAACAGGAGCGCCGCGCCGGCCGCGAGCCCGTCGATGTCAGCCGCGACAACCGCGGCTGGGATATCGAATCCCGCGAACCCGACGGCTCCCTCCGCTTCATCGAAGTCAAAGGCCGCCGCGCCGGCCAGGAAACCGTCTGCGTCACCCGCAACGAACTCTTCACCTGCCTCAACAAGCGCGACCGCTACTACCTCGCCATCGTCGTCGTCGACGGCGAACGCGTCGTCGATTACCTCTACCTCCGCGACCCCCTCCAGGGCGACTGGGCCTTCGCCCTCACCAGCCAGAACCTCGAACTCGACAAGCTCCGCACCCAGGCAGCAGGAACCACCGCATGACCGATATCCGCACCCGCACGAAGCTCATCGAAACCGCCCTCCCGCTCGACGCCATCAACGCCGCGAGCGCGCGGGAGAAATCCATCCGCCACGGCCACCCCTCCACCCTCCACCTCTGGTGGGCTCGCCGGCCGCTCGCCGCCGCCCGCGCCGTCATCTTCGCCCAGCTCGTCGATGACCCGGCCGCCGTGCCGGAGGAGTTCCCCACCCCCGAGGCGCAGGAGCGCGAGCGCGAGCGCCTCTTCGACCTCATCCGCCGGCTCGTGCCCTGGGAAAGCACCACCGATGAGGCGGTGCTCGCCGAGGCCCGCGCCGAGATCTGGAAGAGCTGGCGCCGCGCCTGCGCCGACAACGCCGGCCACCCGCGCGCCGCCGAGCTCTTCGACCCCGGCCGGCTGCCCCCCCTCGCCGATCCCTTCGCTGGCGGCGGCACCATCCCCCTCGAGGCCCAGCGCCTCGGCCTCGAAGCCCACGCCGGCGACCTCAACCCCGTCGCCGTCCTCATCAACAAGGCCATGATCGAAATCCCGCCCCGCTTCGCCGGCCTGCCCCCCGTCAACCCCCGGGCGAGGAGCGAGAACGGAGGAGTGAGGAGCGAGAACGGAGGAGTGAGGAGCGAGAACGGCCCGGATGCCGTGAACGAGGATGACGATGCACTACCGGGAGACGACGGTCTGGCAGAAGGCCATGCTCGCGGCGCAGGAAACCTATCGGCTGGTGCCGCGGCTGCCGAGGGAAGAGACGTTCGGGGTGCGGGCGCAACTCACGAGGGCGATGGTCTCCGTGCCGGCGAACATCGCGGAAGGGTGGACGCGCGAATCCCCCAGGGAGAAGCTCCAGTTCCTGGCGATAGCGCATGGCTCGCTCGCGGAGGCGGAGACGATCCTGGCGCTCTGCGAATCGCTGGGATGGTTTCCCCCGGCGGAGACGGCCCGCTTGCGCAGCCTGATGGACGAAGTCAGCCGGATGCTCACGGTCATGCGCCGCAACCGCCGCACCTGAGCCCCCCGCTCACTCCTCACTCCTCCCCCCTCTTTCCTCGCCACTGGAAGGGCGCCGAAGGCCTCGCCGAGGACGTCCGCTACTACGGCGAATGGATGCGGAACGAAGCCGAGCGCCGCATCGGCCATCTCTACCCGAAGGTCACCGTCACCCCCGCGCTCGCTGCCGAACGGCCCGACCTCCAGCCCTACCTCGGCCGCGACCTCACCGTCATCGCCTGGATCTGGGCGCGCACCGTCCCCAGCCCCAACCCCGCCTACCGCCACGTCCAGGTCCCGCTCGCCTCCAGCTTCCTCCTCTCCGCGAAGCCCGGCAAACAGGCGTGGGCCGAACCCGTCATCGAAAACGGCAGCTACCGCTTCACCGTCAGGACCGGCACGCCCCCCGACCCCGACGCCGTCAGGAACGGCACGAAGCTCAGCCGCGGCAGCTTCCGGTGCATCCTCTCGGGTGCCCCTATCTCGCCCGACTATATCAAGGCCGAGGGCCGCGCCGGCCGGATGGGCGCCCGCCTCATGGCCATCGTCGCGGAGGGCGACCGCGGCCGCGTCTACCTCCCGCCGCTGTCGGAGCACGAGCAGTGCGCCATGCTGGCGAGGCCGACGTGGAAGCCGGACGTGGAGATAGCAAAGCGCATGACCGGAGGTAACTGCACGCCGTACGGCCTCACGACCTTCGGCGACCTCTTCACCGACCGGCAGCTGGTCGCGCTCACCACCTTCTCCGACCTCGTGCGCGGGGCGCGGGAGCAGGCGCACCGCGACGCGCTCGCCGCCGGCCTCCCGGACGACGGCGTCCCCCTCCGCGACGGCGGCACCGGCGCCCGGGCCTACGCGGACGCCGTCGCCGTCTACCTCGCCTTTGCTCTTGGAAGGCAATCCGATGGCTTATGTTCACTGGCAACTTGGCAAAGTACCGCGGACAAAGTCCGCGGTACTTTTGCTCGTCAGGCCCTTCCCATGGTC
>NZ_JANZZD010000037.1:0-19764 GCF_026419595.1 Tepidiforma sp.
CCCGTCACAGCCATTTTCTCTACCAGAACGGCAGCAAGCGGTGTAACGGTTTGGCTGCATACGCCAATGGCGAACTCGTGGCCACCAAGCTCCGGATGGACGAGCCGCCAGAATTCTACGAGCTTCCTACCGATGCTGTCAGCGCAATGTGTGAGACGTTGTTCGTTCACGATGACGACTGCCGCTGTCCGGACTGTGAGCACGCGTTCTACGTCAAAGGCGCTTGCTACGAGTACTGGGACGAGGTCATCGAACGCTGGCAGGCCACCTATGGCGCAGTGGCTCCAACGCTCAGGATGGTACGCCGTCTACTCGATGACCGTTGGGCAACCGTGCAGTACAGCTGGTTGTGCGACGATGAAATCAGCACCGTCCCGCTCTACCGCAAGCTTTCCCGGTTCCTGAAATCGCTTTCCCCATACGAACTGGCGTTCATCAGGGCGTCGCTTGGCGATGCGCCATCACCGTGGATGATGGTCCAGGATGAGCGGGCGGCACGTGATGGGCGACGTGACGCGCCATATCACCGGCATGTTCGCACCCCGCGCGACGCGGACACCATTGACGAGCAGATCGTGCCCGATCAAGACACGCCCTACGACACCACGGGCGTTCAGGTATGGCGTTGCTGTAAGGCCAGCTGCCGCATCGGTTCGTCGTTCGCGCTCAGGAGGTGCTGGGGATGAACGAGACGATGCAGGCTGCCGTCGACGCGCTCCGCGAGCTGATGCCTCAGCTGGGCGAGTTCGAGGAGCACGTCGGCGATGACGAAGCTGTGTTCACGGCTGGCGACACCGTATTCACGGTGAACCGGCTGGGTGATTCGGTCGTCCGCGTTGAGGGAGTGAACCTCGCCCGCCGGTGCAGCGCTGTGTCTACGGCAACGTCACCCCACCAGGCCGGGCAGGCCGCGTCCTACGTGTTCGTTTCAACTGCCTGAGGAGGTGCTCCCAACGTGAGCCGCATCATCCCGCCGTCTGCTTACGACGACCTCGAGGCTGCAGCCGTCGCCCCGGGCCAGGCGCTGCTGGCCGACCTGCGCCGGTTCCTCTCCCGGCGGTCGCTCAGCGACCACGAAGTCCGCTACTTCGTCTCGATCTACCTCACGGTCCAGCGCCACCGCATCGCCCTCGGCAACCATGCTGCGGCGTCGGCCCGCGCCGGGCTGACCAGTTCGACCATCGAGGCGTACCGGGATTCGGTGGCCGCCATCGAGGAGGCGATGGTGCCGATGCTCGGCCGGTGGGCGAAATCGACCGAACGCGGCCGATGGGTGTCGTCGATCCGCGGCATCGGCCCCATCATCGCCGCCGGGCTGACGGCCTACGCCACCATCAACTACTGCCGCGACCCGCACCATCTCTGGGCGTACGCCGGGCTGGTCCCGGGCAGCTCGCAGCGGTTCTCCCGCGCTTTCCGCCGGATGGCGTACTACGCAGGCGAGTCGTTCGTCCGAAGCGGGAGCTACTACCGCAGGCTGTACGAGCAGCGGAAGGCGTATGAATGGCGGAGGAACCTGTCCGGCGGGAATGCCGACCAGGCGCTGGCGGCGGCTGCCCGGGCCCAGTCTGCCGGCGCGCGGGCGTTCCTCGAGGGGCAGGTCGACCCGGACAGGCTGGTCGGGCTGATGGTCCTCGGGAAGCCGGCCATCGCCGCGAACGGCAACCCGTCGCGGGCCATCATCGCCGTCGGTGGGAAGGGCGTGCCGATGCTCACGCCGGGGCACATCGACCGCAGGGCGCGGCGGTGGACCGTCAAGCTGCTGTTGAGCCATTTCTCGCAGGTCGCCTGGGAATCGGCCGCGGACACCGCCCGCGAACCGTGGCTGCCGCCGCGCGCCCTGCGTGAGATGAACCACCACGACTACATCGCTCCCCCGAACTGGCCGATGCGGCGCGGCTGGAGGGAGGAGCAGGAGGAGGTGCCGACGCTGTACCCCGAGCTCAACCTCGGGCCGCTGGTGCAGGTGTTCCGGGGGGCAGCATGAACCGCAGCCGCACTGCTATTGGGCAACCCATCCAGGGGAGCCAGGCTCGCCGAGATGTCTCCGGCGGGCGGCCACTCCGCCATGGCCACCCCGGGCGTGCCCGGCCGCACTCCCACGGCCGATCCCTCCAGCGCAGCCCCCTTCGTTTGGTCAACCCGGATTCGTCAGCCACGCCCGCGCGGTCTACGCCAGCCGCGCAGCCGCCAGTGCCCCGGTCGACCCGCGGTTCCCAGCACACGCCAAGCCGATGCGGCGAGCCGGAAGAACACAGGACAACCCGTATGAACAGTGCCAACCACGCAGCCGGAATCGCATGGCCAACCCCATTCCTTGAGCCGGCATCACCCGGGCAACCCGATGAACATAGCCGCGTCTTCCCGGCCAACCCGATGAACATAGCCGCGTCTTCCCGGCCAACCCGTACGACCCAGCCTGCAGCCTGCCTCCGGTGGACGACCCGTCGATGTAAGCGCCGCGCTCAGGCCCAACCCCTGCTGTGCCGCCGAGGGCCGAACTCAATCGCGTGTGCGAGCCCGCAGCACCTGGCCTACCCATCCAGTTGAGCACGCGGTGCATCCCGGCCCGAACCGAACCAGTTCGATCAGGTCGACCCGTCGTGGTCTGTGCCGCAGGAGTGTCTCCGATGCTGTCCCGGGATGAAGCTGCCGTCCTCGAGCTCCTCCGCCGCCGCCTCGAAC
The DNA here is from genome assembly GCF_026419595.1 of Tepidiforma sp. Taxonomy (NCBI): domain Bacteria; kingdom Bacillati; phylum Chloroflexota; class Tepidiformia; order Tepidiformales; family Tepidiformaceae; genus Tepidiforma; species Tepidiforma sp. The sequence continues at coordinate 2,686 of NZ_JANZZD010000037.1, forward strand.
TGGGGCACGAGCGGTACGGCCCGCTCGACCTCGGCACCGCCCCGAACGACTACGTCCAGGAAGCGCTCGAGGAGGCGCTCGACCTGGCCATCTACCTCGTATTCCGCCTCATCCAGCTCAGGAGGTCCTCCGGCGATGCCTGACCATGCTCATCACTGGCTCATCGCGACCCCGGACGGCAGCCCGTTCGTCGAAGGCCGCTGCCGCGCCTGCGGCGCGACCCGGCTCTTCTCCGCGTCCGGCGAGGGGCTGCTCGAATCCGGCGCCGTCGTCATCCGCGAGCCCGGCGACCCGAATATCGGCATCTGGCTGCGCGGGACGGCGCTGACCCGCCGGCCCGGGAGGGTGCGCGATGCAGGATGACATCCGCCCGTGGGGGTACGAGTTCCCCGAGGCGCGCGCTATCGCCAGGGAGGCCGCGCAGTGCTGCGCCGCCGAATCCAGGCCATGCCGTCGGCACGACGCGATGCTGGAGGGTTTCCTGCTGGCCGCGGAGGAGGTCTACGCGTGGCTCGGCACGAAGCGCCGGCCGTTCCTGTTCCCGGCGGGCGGCCCGGCGTGGCTCCGCGACTTCTTCGGAGAACGCGTCGATGCCTGAACCGCGCCCGGCCGCTGCCGTCGATCACCTCTCCTTTTCGTCGATCTCCACCTACCTGCGCTGCCCCCGGCAGTGGGCGTACGCCTACCTCGAGGGGCTGCGGCGCAGGCCGACCGGCGCCCTCATCCGCGGCGAAGCCGTCGACCGCGGCGCCGCCCGGAACCTCTCCCAGAAGATCGAGAGCCGCCGCGACCTGCCGGTCGGCGACATCCTCGAAACGACGGAGGACGCGTTCCGCCGGGCGGTCGACCGGGAAGGCGGCCCGTCGGAGGTCGACTGGGAGGGCGCGAACCAGGCGCGGCTGCTCGACTCGAGCATCGAGCTCGCCCGCATCCATGCCTACGAGCATGCCCCGCACATCGACCCGGCTGCGGTCCAGCTGGAGCTGAAGCGGGCGCTGCCGTCGGGGCGGGAATTCGTCGGCTACCTCGACTACGTCCAGCGGGACGGCCGGGTCGGCGACATCAAGACCGGCAGCAAGCGGATGGGGCAGGAGGCGGCCGACCGCGACTTGCAGCCGTCGGCGTACGCCTACCTCGTGGGCGAACCGATCCGGTTCGAGTTCGCCCGGCTCATCGACACGGGAACACGGCGGGGCGAGGAGATCGTGACCACGGAGCGCGACGCCGGCGCCATCACCTGGTTCGAGCAGCTGGCATCGGAGGTCGACCGCGCGATCGCTGCCGAGGTGTTCCCCCCGAACCCGAACGGCTGGCACTGCTCACCGCGGTACTGCGGGTTCTGGACCCGCTGCATGGTGCAGCACCGGCCGCCGGAGTTCCCAGGCTCCTCGTGAATCACGGGTGGCTCCCGTCAACAGCCAGGAGGTTTCAGCATGACGTGGACCGACTACATCCGCACGGCTGAGCGCAGCTCGGCCCCGCCCATCCCGCAGGTCGACGATGACCTCTACGACGCCGTCATCGTCGCCGTCGGCGAACCGAAGCAGGCCGAGGACATCTACAACCCCGGCTCCACCCGCGTGACGTTCTGGATCGACTGGGAGCTGCGCAGCGGGGACGTCGCCGAGGGGACGCAGCTCCGGCAGTGGATCGCGCTCCCGCCGGGCTACATCGAGGACGGCTTCCTGTCGGAGAAGTCGCGCCTGTTCCAGGTGATGGAGGCGCTCGGATTCGACATGGACGGGCCCATCCACGTCTCCCCGCCGGACTGGGTCGGACTCCCGGCCCGCATCATGGTCGAGAACAAGCTGCACCAGGCCAGCGGTGAGATGCGCCCGCGCATCACCGGGGTGAAGCCCGCCCGGCGCCAGCAGGCCGGACAGGCCCCGCAGCCCGCTCAGCCCGCGCAGCGGCCGCAGGCGCGGCCTGCTGCTGCGCAGGCTGCCCCGCGGACGCAGGGCAAGCCGCAGCAGGCCGCGGCGAAGCGCTCCGACCCCTACGCGGACCAGCCCGAAGACCTCCCCTGGGAGTAACGGCCCGGTGACAGCGGCAGGACGGCTCATCGAGCACCACCATGCCACGGGAGGCGCGCGTGGTGGCTAAATCCATGGTCGACGCCGCCCTCGAGTATGCCCGGCTCGGCTGGGCCGTCCTACCGCTCCATACCCCGCGCGCCGGCATCTGCTCCTGCCGGCGCCCGAACTGCGAGAACACCGGGAAACACCCGCGCACCCGCAACGGCGTGGCCGAGGCGACGACCGACCCCGACCGCATCCGGACGTGGTGGGGGATGTGGCCCGACGCGAACATCGGCATCGCCTGCAAACCGTCGAACCTCACCGTCCTCGACATCGATCCCCGCCACGGCGGGGAGGAATCGCTGGCCGACCTCCGGGCCCGCCTCGGCGAGGAGGCCTTCGCCACGGTGACGGCCATCACCGGCAGCGGCGGGCAGCACATCGTCTACCGGACCCCGCCCGGCGCCGTCATCATCAACGTCGTCAACTCGCCCCGGTACATCGGCCCGCTCGGCGCCGGTATCGATGTCCGGTCGGGCGGCGGACTCACCTCCCAGCATGGCGGGTACATCGTCGCGCCGCCGTCCCTGCACGCGTCAGGCCGGCAGTACGCATGGGAGGTGTCGCCGTGGGAGCAGGAGCTGCTCGAGCTGCCCCAGGCCATCCGCGACCTCATCGAGGTGCGGCTGGATCCGCAGGAGCCCCGCGAACGGGTCGACACCGTCTCCATCCTGCAGGGCGTCGACGAAGGCGAACGCGACTGGCAGCTGTTCCGGCTGGCCGCCAAACTCCGCCAGGCTGACGTCCCGTTCGATGTCGCTCTCCGGCTCGTCCTCGAGGCCGCCGCGAACTGCCGGCCACCGTTCCCGAAGGACGAGGCGCTGCGGAAGGTGGAGTCGGCCTACCGCTACCCGGCCGGGCGCTCCGCCATCGCAGCGGCCGCTGAGACGCCGCCGGCCGGGTTCCGCACCCTGCTGGGCGACATCATGCGGCACGGGTCGCCGCCGGTGGACTGGGTCGTCGAACCTCTCGTCGTCCGGGGCATGATCCACCTCCTCTACGGCGAGCCGGAGAGCGGCAAAACCATCCTCGCCCTGCGGCTCATGAGCGACGTCGTCAGCCGCGGCGAGGACGTCGTGTTCGTGGACGAGGAGAGCGGCCCGCAGAAAATCGCCGACCTGCTCGTCGGCCTGGGGACCGACCCCGACCTGGTCGACCAGCATCTGCACTATTTCCCCTTCCCGTCGCTGGCGCTCGAGACGATGGAGGAATGGCTGTGCCAGGTCGAGGCGCTGCGGCCGTCCATGGTGGCGTTCGACTCGCTGACCGACATGCTGGCAGCCTCCGGCATCGACGAGAACAAAGGGCACGAAGTCAACGAGTGGATGGTTGCGGTAGCGCAGCGGCTGGCACGCACCGGCGCCAACCCCGCCGTACTGCTCGTCGACCACGTCGCGAAAGACACCGAGAACGTGCGCTACTCGGTCGGGTCGCGGGCGAAGAAGGCGAAGTCGGACGTCATGTGGTACGTCCGGCGGGTGCTGGAGTTCGACCGGCAGACCATCGGCCGCATCGAGCTCATCCGTCACAAAAACCGCCCGGGGGTGCTCGAGCCGAAGCACACCTGGACCATCGGCGGGTGCGAGGGCGCGCTCATCTGCCGTCCGTTCTCCGCCGCGGAGGACCCGGTCGTCACGATGCCGCCGACCGCGGAGCGGATTCTCGAGGTGCTGCGGGAAGGCGGCCCGTGCGGGGTCGCGCGGCTGGTCAGCGAGCTCGAGGTGCACCGGGACACCGTGCACACCAACCTCCAGTGGCTGCTCGCGCGGGGGTACATCCAGAAGACGGGCAATCGGAAAGCGGCGCGGTTCTCGCTGGCCGAGGCGTCTGAGGAGCCGCCTGCTCCGGGGGCGGGCGCTGTGCCGCCGCCGCCCAGGCAATGGTGGATGGATGACGAGGACGAACCGTGGGAGTGACGCTCGAAAAATCTTCCTGCGTTGTTTGGAAATGTCGGATTCATGCTTCCGTGCAATCCGACATTCGGGCACCGACTAGGACTGAAGGCGTTGTCCGGGTAACGAAGCAGGCCTGTAACCTCGCAAACCTTTCGTTAGACGACGTAAGAATGTCGGATCCGACATTTCATATGTCGGATCCGACATCGGAAATGTCGGACGGAATGTCGGATCGCGCCCCCCTATATAGGGGGCGATCCGACATTCCGACATTTCCCGACACGGTTCCGACGTCCCTTCGAGGAGGACCCCATGACTTCGATCGCTGAACGACCCGCCAGCCCGGCGCCGGACACCTCCCGGCAGGAGGAGCAGCTGCTCGCCCTTCGGCGGCGCTGGTGGCAGCTGCTCGACCAGCTCGCCGCCGGGGCGCCGGCGACACGTGACAACCCCTCCGAGCGGAATGGCAAACGGCTCTGCGCCGTGCTGTTCGAGGTCGAACTGGTCCAGCACGCAATCGCCTACGTCGAGGCAACCGGGGAGCTGCTCTGGTGCCGCCAGTGCGACCAGGAGCCGCCGGGCGGGCGCTACCGCGCCTGGTGGTACTGCCCCGTTCACGGGTACTCGCTCGACCGCGGCTTCGCAATCGCCAGCTGGTACCGCTCCCTGTTCGCCGCGCCGCGGGAGCTCTGCCCGTGAACCGGACGCGCACAGGCACCGACGCAGAGCTGCGCGCCATGCGGGACCTCGAGGCCGCCGGGTACGCGGTCACCCGGTCGGCGGCCTCCCTCGGCGCCGTCGACCTGGTCGCCATCGGCCCCGGCGGTGTCCGGTGCATCCAGGTGAAGCGAGATTCCACCGGCCGCTCGCTGCGGCCGTCGGAACTCGAGGCAGTGCGCGAGGAGCTGCGCGCTCTGCCGCGCCCGCCCGGGGTGACCTACGAACTCTGGGTCGGGCGGGTAGTCGGCAGGCGGTGGACGTGGCTTCGGCAGGAGGTCGTGCAGTGAGCGGCCTGCGGCGCTGCCTCGGCTGCGGAGCGCTCATCCGATCGGGCTCCCGCTGCGGTCGCTGCCGCGACCACGGGCCCAGCCGCGGCTGGGGCTGGTCGGCCCGGGTCGTCCCTGCCGTTCTCGAGCGCGACGGACACCGCTGTGTCATGTGCGGCCGGCCGTGCCCGCATCCCCGCCATCACCACGTCGACCACATCGTGCCGCTGGCCCGCGGCGGGACCGACGACCTGCGGAACCTGCGCACCGTCTGCGCCAGCTACAACCTCCGGGGAGCGTGCGAACCCATGTGACCGAAAGTGTGCAAACCTGTCACCAGGGGCACCTCCGGGTTTTTAGGGCCGGGGGTCACGGAGAGGGCCGCGCGACCCGGTTTCGCGCTCGTACCCAATCTGGGGGGGTTGAGTCATGGCAAACCAACGGCAGAAGCACCCGTCGCAGCTGGTGAACCGCCGCGGCGGCCGCGGCAGGGGGCTGGAAGTGGTCGTCCCGGCAGAGAGGACGGCGCCGCCGTTTCCGCTGCGGAACACCGGAGGGCGCCGGCGGGCGCGCGAGGCATGGCGTGCCTTCTGGAGCGCGAAGGTGAGCGCGGCGGTCGACCTGGACGCGGACCGTGAAGCGCTGCTGCGGTGGATGACGGCGGTGGACCAGCTCGATCGTTGGCTGCCGATGTGCGAGGCGCAGCCAGTCGTGAAGTCGTACGGCAGGGAGGTGCTGAATCCGCTGTGGAGACGGGTCGACGAGGCGGTGCGGGTCATCGAGGACTTCGAGGAGAAGTTCGGGCTGACGCCGCGCTCCCGGTTCCGTCTCAACGTCACCTACAACGAGGCGGAGCGGGGCAACGCGGAGCGGCTCAGCAGGCCGCAGATTCCTGCTGCAGAAAAACCGAAGCTGGAGGTGGTCGACCTCGATGCTGTTGGCCCGGCGCCCTGAGGGTGGGGAGTTCTGGACGATCGGCGATGAGGTCATCGCCTGGATCGAGGAGCACTGCGTGCTGACCGATTCGGCGTGGATCGGCCAGCCGTTCCGCGTGATGCCGTGGCAGCGGAGGCTGCTGCTCGAACTGTTCGAGGTGGACCCGGAGACGATGCGCCGCCGTTACCGGATGGCGCTGGTCGGCGTCGGCCGGAAGAACGCGAAATCGGAGCTGGCTGCGGCCCTGGCGCTGTGGCTGGCGTTCGGCCAGGGTGATGCCTCGGCGTCGGTGTACTGCGCAGCGGCGAGCGAGGAACAGGCAGACGTGGTGTTCGAGAAAGCGCGGCGGATGTGCGAGCTGTCGCCGACGCTCTCGCGGCTGGTGCGGGTGCCTGAGGGCCGCCGCCAGTCGAGCCCGCGGATTGCGCTGGCGTCGAACCCGTACCAGTTCGTGCAGCGGTTGAGTGCGAAGGGGACGACGAAACACGGCCTGAACCCGGCGGGAGTGATCCTCGACGAGCTCCATGTCTGGAGCGTCCAGCAGGCCGAAGAGCTGTACCAGGCGCTGACGACGGCGATGGCGGCGCGGCCGAATGGGCTGATTTTCGCCATCACGACGGCGGGGTCGTTCGAGGCGGACGAGTCGCGGTGCTGGGCGCTGTATGAGCTGGGGAAAAAGGTCCAGGCCGGCGAGGTTGACGACCCGACGTTCTTCTTCCGGTGGTGGGAGGCGCCGCGGGACTGCCGCCTGGACGACCCGGAGGCGTGGCGAGCGGCGAATCCGAGCCTCGGGCTCATCATGGACGAGGACTTCTACCGCGGCGAGCTGGTTCGGCACCCCGAGCCGTACTTCCGGCGGCTCTACCTGAACCAGTGGGTGGATATCGACGAGGCGAAATTCGTGACGGAGGAGCAGCTGGACGCCTGCCGCCTGGAGCGGTTCGAACTGCGCCCCGGGGAGCCGACGTGGGTCGGGGTGGACCTGTCGGAGACGCGCGACACGACGGCCGTGGTGCTCGGCCAGATGTGGGATGGGGCGGACCGGCCGTGCGGGCACACGGGCGAGCCGTGCCTGTACGTGCGCTCGAAGGGGTGGGCGCCGCCGCGGCTGCCAGACGGGCGGCGTGACCCGGAGTGGGAGGTGCCCATCGATGAGGTGCGCGACTACCTCCTCGAGGTGAACCGCGAGTACGACGTGCTCTCGAATGCGTTCGACCCGTGGCATTCGCGCCTGCTGCAGCAGGACCTGGAGCGGGCGGGGGTGGCGTGCGAGGAAGTGCACGCCACCGGCGCCCGGCGGACGGGAGCGACGGCGCTGCTGCACCAGCTCATCGCCGGGCAGCGATTCCACTATTGCGACGAGGTGCTGCGGCGGCACCTGCTGAACGCCGGGGTCCGCGACGAGCGGAACGGCACGGGCTACTACCTGGTTAAACGGAGGAACCGGGCGATGGACATGGCGATGGCGCTGGTCAACGTGTGCTACGGACTGGAGTGGGCGAAGCGGCAGCCGAAGAAGCCGGTCATCATCGCGTGGGCGCGGCTGTGAAACGGCTGCAGCGGCTCGCAGTGGCGCTGCTGGAACCCGCAGGTATCGGGCTCATCGTGGCCGGCATTTGGCGGTATGATGAAGCTGCGGCGCTGATCGTCGGGGGTCTGGCAGTTGCCGTGTACGGTAATCTGCTGAGGAGGTGACCCCGTGCTACTCAGAGCGCTGGTTGGGGCGGCCCTGCGGGCCTACCCGCAGACCCTGAATCGAAACCCCGGCCTTGTCGGGACGGTGCTCGACCGGCTGGTCCGGAGCGACGCCGGGGTGGTCGTCGACCGCGAGCTGGCGCTTCGGGTGTCGGCCGTCTACGCCTGCGTGAACATCATCAGCCGGTCGATCGCGGCGCTTCCGCTGCACGTCTACCGGCGTCTGCCGGGCGGCGGCCGGGAGATGGTCCGGACGGCTGATACCGAGTTCCTCTGGGGACGTCCGAATCCTGAAGTCACCCGGGTCGAGTTCTGGGAGACGGTCATCGGCCACGCGGTGCTAACCGGGAACGCCTACCTGTACGTGGCGGAGCGGACCGGGCAGGACGGGCGCCGGCGAGCAGCCGAGCTGTGGCCCATCGATCCTGCGCGGGTGCAGCCCGGCGGCCGCGACAGCCGGGGGCGGCTGACGTACCTGGTCGACGGGACGGAGCCCCAGATGGGCTGGAACGATGGCGGGAACATCGTCCACATCCGGGGATGGGGCATCGACGGCGTTCGCGGGCTGTCGCCCATCGCGCTGGCGTCGCAGGGCATCGGGCTCGCGTACGTCTCAGAGCGATCGGCGGCGCGCATCCTCGGGAGCGGCGGGACGCCGACCGGCGTGCTGCACGTGGACGGGGTGCTGACCCAGGAGATGGCGGACCAGATCGCGGCGGAGTTCGAGGCGAAACACGGCAGGGGCGGCCGCGTGCTGGTGCTGCCGAACGATGTGAAGTGGACGCCGGTCTCCATCAACCCCGACGACATGCAGGCGCTCGAGACGCGGCGCTACCAGGTGGTGGACATCGCGCGGATGTTCCTCGTGCCGCCGGAGATGATTGCCGCCGGGTCGGAGGGGTCGAGCCTTACCTACGCGAACGTGCAGGACCGGATGATCCAGTTCGTCCAGGTGACGCTTCAACCGTGGATTGCGCGGTTCGAGCAGGCGCTGTCGGACCAGCTGCTGGCCCGGCCCCAGTACGTGAAATGGGACATCCGCGGGCTGCTGCGGGGGAATTCGCAGCAGCGGGTCGAGTACTACGCGGGGCTCGCGGCGCTCGGCGCGCTGACCGTGGATGAGATTCGCGAGCTCGAGGACATGGAGCCGCTCGGTGTCGGGACGGCGCCGGCGCAGGGGTGAGCTGATGGTCATCCGGTGTCCGCGGTGCAACCGGTTTCTCGCTGAGGCTTCGGGCGGCACCGTTCGCGTGCGGTGCCGCGACTGCAGCGTCGAGGTGACGGCGAGGGCAGGGGTTGACAGGGCGCAATCGACCGCGCCATCATGACGGCGTAACCGGCAAACGGGCCTGAAAGGCCCGGTTGAACGGCCCACAGCTCAGACCCCGTACAGTCGGGGGATCGCGGCTCCTCTCGGGAGTGCGGTCGTCGGGCCTCAGAGCGCGGAGGTTCGGCGTGGCCGAGAGGCTGCAGGTTCACGGGTACGTCCGGGAAATCGATCCAGAGACGCGGCGCGTCACGGCGGTCGTGACGACCGGCCGGCTGGCGCGCGACGGTGCCATCATCGAGCCGGATGGATGGCGGCTCGACAACTACGCCCGGAACCCGGTCGTCCTCTGGGCGCACGATACCAGCTCACTTCCGATTGCTCGGACGGTCGAGACGCGGCAGACGCCGGACGGCCTCATCCAGGTGCACGAGTTTGCCGACACGGAGTTTGCCAGTCGGGTGTTCTCGCTGGTCGAGCGGGGCTTCGTGAACGCGACGTCCGCGCGGTGGATCCCGGGGCGGACGGAGTGGCGGGAGATGGCAGACGAGGAAGGCCGGCGGCGAAAAGTGCTGGTGTTCACCGAGGGGCATGAGCTTCTCGAGGTGAGCTACGTGCCGATCCCGGCCGACCCGGGGGCGGTCGTCGTCCGCGCGGACGGCAGCCCGGCCGACCTTGCAGCGATGTTTCCCGGTGAGCCGTGTGCTCCTGAGCCCGCAGCCGAGTACAGCGTCGAGCGGCTGCGGAGTATCGCCGACGCGATTCGCAAACTCTCCGGGAGGGGTGCACATGTCTGAGCCGGGTTCGGGGCTCGTCGAGGTGGCTGAAGCCACGAAGGAGGCGATCGGCGCCGTGATCGAGGAGGTGCGCTCGCTGCGCGCCGATATCGAGTCGGTCCGCGCGGCGGTTGCAGAGAAGCGGGCGGAAGAGTCCGCCCCGGAGGATGAGCCGAAGCGCGATGCGGCGATGCTGCCGCAGGCGCGCGGTTCGGCTGCTGCCACGGACCGGGTCCGCTCGCCGTACGAGCGGTTCTGGTGGCGCGAGCAAGAGACCGTCGAGTCGAACGAGCGGAACATCCGCGCCAACGTGGAGCTGGCGATGCAGCTCGTCGACGGCGCGAAGCGGCTCCGGGAGCGGCCGGTTGACATCCAGGCGTCGGAGGAGCTGACGCGGCTCTGGCGCGCCTACATGTTCGAGAAGTTCCCGCCGCCCGCGGTCGTCGCCGAGCAGGTTGGCGACGAGGCGATGCGCGCGCCGAAGACCCGCGCGATGGATACCCAGGAATCCGGGTACGGCGCCGAACTCGTCGGCGCCCAGTATGTCAGCCAGCTGTGGGAGGCCGCGCGGAACACCGACGGCCTGCTGTCGGTCATCCCGACCATCCAGATGACGGCACCGACGACCTATGTCCCGATCGACGGGTCGCTGCCGGAGATGCTGCTGGTCGGCGAGTCGGTCGATGCGAATGCCACCGCCTACCCGACGTCGAAAACCGGCACGAACCGCCGGACGCTGACGGCGAAGAAGTTCACCATCCAGCAGATTTGGTCCGCCGAGCTGACCGAGGACTCGATCGTCGGGTTCGTCGAGCTGCTGCGGGCGAAGCTCGCCGCCGCGTACACCGCTTACCTCGGCTCGGCGGTCTACAACGGCGACATGACCAACGCCGCGACCGGCAACATCAATTCCGATGACGCGGACCCGGCGGACACCCGCCACTACCTGGCATGGGACGGCATCCGGCACTACTGGCTGGTGGATGACACCGGCAACGGGGTGAACGGATCCGGCGGCGCGCTGACGTCGGCGATGGTGCTGCAGGCCATCGCGAAGCTTGCGGGCCCGGGCAACTCCGTCAACGCCCTCGACACCATCGACTGGGGTGCGGACCTCAACAACCTCCGCATCGTCATCAACCCGGGGCTGCGCACGAAGCTCATGGGCCTCACCGAGACGCTGACGGTGGACAAGATCGGCCCGCAGGCGTCCATCGTGGCGGGTCAGATCGGCGCGCTGTTCGGCATCCCGATCATCGCCCCCGCCTACGCCGCGAAGACCGAGGCGGATGGGAAGCTCTCGGCCACGGCAACGAACAACACCCTCGGGCAGCTCTCGGTCGTTTCGGTGCGCGGGTGGCTGCGCGGCGAGTACCGCGGGGTGCAGATGTTCATGGACCGCATCCAGCGGACCGACCAGTTCCTCATCGAGCTGTACACGCGGCAGGCGTTCACGCGCTGGGGCGCGGATGTCGCCGCGGGCGTCTACAACGTCACGAGCGACTAGGCCATGGCGATCCTCAGGGTCGTCGCAGATTACGAAGCCGGCCCGGTCCGCTACCGGGCCGGGGAGACCATCACCGTGACGGAGGAGTTCGCGGAGTTCCTGCTTCGCGACTCCCCGGGGTCGTTCGAGGAGCCCGGTGCCGCGGTGGAAGCCGCATCCGCTGACGATGCCGCCGCGCCGGGCATCACCGCTGCTCCGCCCAGGGGGCGCCGCCGATGAACATCTACGCCCGGCTGGACCAGCTCCGCCGTGCCGTCAACCTCGGTTCGAGCCATGCCGGGGAGGATGCGCGGCTGCTGGATATCGCCGAACAGGTCAGCCGGGCAATCGATGACTACATCGGCTACCCGGCGTACGAACTGGCCGGTGTAGCCTACGCGGCGCTCGAGCGGTACTGCGAGGCCAACGGCTGGGGCACGCATGCGTACCTTGCCCGGCCGCTGGTCTCGGTGACGTCCATCGAGGTCGACGAGGACCGGGATGGCGTGTACGAGCTGTCGCTGACGCCGGCGGACTATGTGCTCGAACCGGACGGCGCGGACGCCATCGGCCGGCCGTACTGGAAGATCCGTCTGCAGCCGTGGGGTGCGCTCGGGAGGATTCCCGCGTTTCCGCGGGCGCTCCGTATCACCGGCGTGCACGGCTGGCCGTTCCGGCGCATCGAAACGGGGCGGACGGTCACGTGCGCGGCTGCAGGGACTGCGCTCACGGCCAGCGGGCCGCTGACGGATCTCGTCCATCCTGGCGACATCGTGATGCTGGATGACGAGCGGATGTACGTCGAAGCGGTGGCCGGTTCAGCGTTTACCGTCCGCCGGGGCGTGAACGGCTCGGCCGCGGCGGCACATGCGGGTGCGGAGCTGAAGGTGCTCGAGCCGCCGGCAGCGCTCGCGAGGGCGATGCTGGCCTGGATGGGGCGGATGAGCTGGGATGAGCTCGGCGGCTGGCAGGGCTCGGTCATGCTCACGGATGCCGGGGGCGGCGCCGGGTACGGCAGCCGGTCGACGACGACGTGGTCGGCCGTCCGGGCTCTGCTCGCCCCGTACCGGAGGGTGGCCGTCGCATGAGCATCAACCTCGGGGCGACCGGGTCGGGCGCCGGCATCTACGTCTCGGGTCCGCTGTTCGAACGCAGCAGCGAGGCGATCCGAGAGGCGTGCGCGGAGGGGCTGGCGCAGCTGGCTGATACCGGCGTCGAGGTGATGCAGGACCAGATGCGCCGCTATCAGCTCGTCCGCACCGGCCGGACGGCCTCCTCGGTCCGCGCCATCCACCGCCAGTCTCGCCCGGGGTCGCTGGGGTACTGGCTCATCACGCCGACCGACGTCTGGGCCGGCGAGCTGCGCATCCGGCAGACCGGCACCGTCGTGAAGGTCAACAAGAAGGGCATCAAGCGCCGCGTGAAAACGTGGAGCGTGGGCGTCGCGCGGGCCGAGGCGACAGGCCGGCCGACGCGCTCGTGGCTGGCGTACGGCGAACGCCGCGGCCGCAAGCTCCGGAAAGCCACGAACTACTACGCCGCGACGACTGCCGCGCTTCGAAAACTCCGGTACGACCGTGTGTTCCTGCCGCTGCTCTCGGAGGCGCTCCAGTGATCGACCCGCAGGCCGTGCTGGATGAGCTCGAGGACATTCTCCGCGACGTCGCCGCGGAGACGGTCACCGCCGGCGCCCCCGGGGTGAGGCGGTTCGACGCGGTCGTGCAGGGCATCGGCATCGGCGCCCCGGCCGTCGACCGGCTGGCCATGGTGTGGTTCGACGGCGAGGCCGATGAGACCGAGACGCTCGCGAACGTGATGACCGACTACCGGTTCGGCGTCGCGCTCTGCTGGGTGGCCCGTGCCGCGCAGTCCGAGGGCGAGCGGCTGGACGCCGAGATGATGGAGACGCTCCGCCGGGTGAAGGCCGAGCTGCGCGCACGGTCGAGGCTCGGCGGCGAGGTGACCGACCTGAAGCTCACGCCCGCGGGGCGGTTCGTGGGGCCGCTCGGCGACATGGTGGTTCAACAGGGCCAGGTGCCCATCTACCACCAGCTGCAGTTCGACGTCGTCATCTCCGACTACGAAGGGGAGGTGATCAGTGGCTAAGCAAAGCGGCATCGGGGACCGCCTGCTGGTGCGCGGCTACGACATCAGCGGCGCCGTGAGTGCCCTGTCCAAGGTTGGTATGGCGAGTGAGACGCTCGACGTCACCGCCATCTCGTCCGGCGCCCGCGAGCGCATCTACGGGCTGGCAGACGGCGAGATCTCGTTCACCGGCTACTGGGACGATGCGCCGGGGAAGCTGCACGACGTGCTCAACGCGCCGCGCACTCCGGAGGAGCGCATCGTCACCTACCTCCGCGGGCAGGCGCTCGGGGGGCAGGCGGCGGCGATGACGGCCCGCCAGATCAACTACGACTGGACCCGCGAAGCCGCCGGCGGGCTGACGTACTCCGTCCAGTGTCTCTCGTCGAACCGCGGCCTGGACTGGTGCGTCCAGCTCACGCCGGGCATTCGAACGGACGCGTCGGCTACCTCCGGCGCGTCGGTGGACAACGGCGCGGCGACGTCGACGGGCTGGGCGGCGTACCTGCAGGTGCTCGCGCTCACGTCCGGGACGCCGCAGGTCATCATCGAGGAGTCCTCGGATAACGGCGGCTCCGACCCGTGGGCGGCGCTCTCCGGCGCTACGTTCACGGGCATCTCGGCGCCGGGCGCGTACCTGCTCCGGTCGGCGAACCTCACGGCCTCGGTCGAGCGCTACCTGCGGGTGCGGACGAGCGGGACGTTCTCCGGGCTGCAGTTCGTCGTCGTGTTCAACCGCGAGCCGGTGGAGGTGTAGCGATGGCTGAGGTGTTCATGCTGCAGCGGCCGCTCCCGACGCACTGGCGACGCGCGACGTGCGCCGAGGTGGGCTGCATCCAGCGCGAGCAGGGATGGGTGGTCGTGCTCGACCCGTCTGCCCCGTCGTACGCCGAGCAGCGGCGGCTGGCTGAACGAAGCGGCCGGCGGTTCGAGTTCACGACGACCGACGCCGTCAACGAAGCCCGCGGGATGCAGCTGCCCGCCGGCCTCGAGGCGCTGGTGTTCGCGCCGGGCCAGGAGTGTTTTCGGGAGCACCGGGTTCCCGTCGAACGGGAGCCCGTCTACCTCCACCAGTCGCGGGGGCGGCTGGTCACGCATGCCAGCTGGGAGAGCTGGCGGGACGAGTTCAACGAGCGCGCGTACCGCGCAGGGAGGATGGTAGGCAATGGCTAAAGAGTCTGGCCTCGGGCTCAGCGTGCAAGTGGATGACTCCGCCGGCACGCTCCGGAACATCTCGAACGACATCACGAACCTCCAGTGGGCCATCCCGTCGGAGGTCCAGGACGTCACGGGCGTCGACAAGAGCGCCCGCGAGCGGCTCCACCTGCTGGCCGACTTCTCCGTCACCCTGAACGGGGTGTTCAACGACGCGACGAACATGTCGCACGCCGTCCTGAAAAACTACCGGACGCTGGCGTCCGGCCAGTCCGGCCGGACCGTGACCATCACGCACAGCGGCCAGACCCTCTCCTGCGAGACGCTGTTCACCGACTACAGCATGTCGCGCGAGGCCGGCGGCGGGCTGACGTGGTCGGCGCCGGGCCAGCTGGCCGACGGCACCATCCCGGCGTGGAGCTAAGCCGTGGGGTTCGAGCTGCGGCGGACGGTCACGCTGACATTCGAGGGCGCATACGAGGGCCTCGAGGTGCGGTGCTCCGCGGTCATCCCGGTCGGCGAAGCGCTCCGCATCACGCGGATGCTTGCCGACGCCGGCGATGAACGGTTCGAGGAGGTGTTCCGCGCGTGGTTCGACGCGGTCCAGCCGACGTGGAACGCCGAGCTCGACGGCCTGCCCATCGAATGCACTGCCGACGCGATGCTGGCGTACCTGCCGGCCGACATCATGGTGAACATCATCCCCATGTGGAGGCAGGCGGCGACCGGCGTGGACCCTACCTCGCGGAGCGCATCGCCCTCTGGCGAGCCGCTCCCGGCCAGCCCCATCCCCGCACTGGCGAACCTCTCGACTGCCCTGGCGAGCTAGAGGAGGCGCTCATCGTGCACCGCCTGTGCCGACTCTACCCGGCCTACACCCCGGAGCGGGCGCTCGAAGCTCCGGCTTGGGTGCTCCGCCACGCGGCGCTGCTGACGGCGGCGGGGGTGCTCGATGGCTAACGACGTCCGCGTCGTCGTCCGCGCCGATACTGGCGGGGCCCGGCAGGAGATCAGGGATTTCGGCGAGGAGCTGAAGGGGGGGCTGTTCAACGCGTCGAACATCGCGAAAGGGGCGTTGCTGGGGCTCGGCGCGGCGGGCGTCGGCGCGTTCGGCGGCGCGGTGAAAATCGCCGCGGATTTCGAGCACAGCCTGTCCCAGGTCGGGGCGGTGGCGAACGCCACCGAGTCGGAGATGGCGGGGCTGCGGGCCGAGGCGCTGAAAATCGGCGCGGATACGGCGTTCTCGGCGTCGCAGGCGGCCAGCGCCATGGAGGTGCTGGCGGCCAACGGCGTGTCGGCCCGGGACATCATGGGCGGCGCGGCGCGGGCAGCGGCGGACCTCGCTGCCGCCGGCGGCACCGACCTCGTCACGGCGGCGAACATCGCGTCGACCGCGATGGCCGTCTGGGGCATGAAAACTGAGGACCTCACGAACGTCGTGAACCGGCTGGCGGGGGCGGCGAACACCAGCCGGTTCGGCGTCGAAGACATGGGGCTCGCCATCGCCCAGGGCGGCGGCGTCGCGGCCGCCGCGGGGGTCTCGTTCAACGACTTCGCGGCGTCGATCGCGGCGACCGCGCAGTATTTCTCCAGCGGCGCCGACGCCGGCACGTCGTTCAAAACGTTCCTCGTGGCGCTCTCCGGGAACTCGGAGAAAGCCAAACAGACGATGCAGGAGCTCGGGCTCGAGTTCTACGACGCGCAGGGCAAGCTCAAGCCGATGAGCGCGATCGTGCAGGAGCTCCATGACAAGCTGGGGCCGCTCTCCGAAGCGCAGCAGACGGTTGCGCTGAAGACCATTTTCGGCAACGACGCGTACCGGACGGCGGCCGGCCTGATGAAGATGACCGGGGCGGAGTTCGAGGAGCTCAGCCGCAAGATGGGCTCGACGAACGCGGCGGACGTTGCTGCCCAGCGGATGGGCAACCTGAAAGGCAACGTCGAGCAGCTCAAGGGCAGCCTCGAGACGATGGCGATCGGCGTCGGCTCGATGGTGCTCCCGGCGCTGACGGAGATGGCCGGCGGGGCGACGCAGGCGGTCAACGTGCTCGCCGGGCTGCCGTCGTCGACGCAGGCGACGGCGCTGGCGTTCGGGGCCATCAGCATCGCTGCGCCGGCGGCCGTGAAGGCCGTGCAGTCGCTCACTGCGGCGTTCCAGGCGCTGCGCACCGGGTCGGCGTCGCTGGGCATGAGCCTGTCCGGCATCGGCCTGGCCATCGGGGGCGTCGCGGTGGCGGCGGACCTCATCCTGCAGAAAACGTCCGGCCATGGGCTGTTCGAGTGGCTGTTCGGCGACGTGGCGGGGGCGGAGCGGAACGCCCGGGCGGCTGCCGAGCTCGAAGCCCGCATCCGCGCAGCCGGGCAGGGTGCGGATGCGGTCGCCATCTCGATGCAGCACCTGAGAGAGAAAACCGACGCGTGGGCCGCGGCACAGGCAGAACTCAACCGCATCCAGCAGGAGGGTCTGCCGCTCTACCAGCAGAACGCCGCGGTGCAGGCCGCCGCGCAGGCGATGACCGAGGCGGAGGCCTCCGTGCGGGCAGCTGCGCAGGCGATGAAGGACCACAACGTCGACGCCCTCGAGATGGCGCGGGTGTACAACGACCTGCCGCCGAAGCTCCGCGCGGTGTTCGACGAGGTCACCGGCATCACGCAGGTGATGGGCACGCAGGAGTTTGCGATGTGGTCGGCCGCGACCGTCACCGACGGCTGGCGGTCCT
>NZ_JANZZD010000038.1:0-16896 GCF_026419595.1 Tepidiforma sp.
CTACGGATGCCGGCCCCTCCGGTCCCTTCCGTTCAGCCCGCCCGCTCCAGCCACGCAGCCGGCGTCACCGCCACGCCCGGGAACTCCGCGAGCACCTGCCGGTCGCCCGTCACCAGCGGCACCCCGAGCTCCCGCGCCGCCGCCACGTACGCGAGGTCGTAGGCCGAACAGCGGGAGGTCGAAACGAGTTCCATGACCGGGCCGGGGTCGATGGGGAGCGTCACGATGAGCCGCTCCGCCGCATCCACCGCCTTCACTGCCTCGTCGAACGTCATCCGGCCTGCGCGCAGGTGGCCCGCACAGATGTTCAGGAACTCGGAAACCCACAGGTTCGGCGCGACCCAGCGCGGTTCCCGTTCGAGCAGCCGCCGGGCCTGCTCCTCGAACGTCGCATCCGCGACCGGGAGCAACAGGTACGCCGGCACCATGACGTCGACGACGATCAGGCCCTGCCCTCCCGCCGCCACGTCTCGAGTTCCTCAGCCGTCGTCAGCCGCCGGCCAGCCCACTTCGCCCGCAGCGCATCCACCTCCGCCAGCAGGTCGTCCCGCGTCGGCCGGCGCTCGCCGGGCTGGCCGCACTCGCCCTCGAGCAGCGCCAGCACCTCCTGGTTCAGGCTCCGCCGGTTCCGCCGGGCGCGCTCCTTCAGCGCCGCGTACAGCTCATCAGGGACGTTCCGAATCGTCAACGTTGCCATGCTGCCAGTATGCCACCATTCCGCTGCCGGCGTGCATGCATCGTGCATGCGCCATGCAGTCACGCTGCCGCGCCTCACCCGCCTGCAGCGAACGCCCGCACCGCCTCCAGCACGCGCCACATCTCCCGGTCCCGTTCGAGCGGCAGCAGCGGCTCCGGCACCTGCACCCCCGCGAACGCCTCCACCACCTCCCGGTGGTCGTCGATGACGAAGTCCGGCCACACCGGGATGCCGAGCTCCCGCAGCCGGTTGTGGTGGTCCGTCAGCGGCTTCCAGAAGCAATCCTCGATGTGCTCGTGCAGCGAAAACCGCCGCACCACCTCCCACCGAGGCCCCATCCCGCTCCACAGGTAGACCGTATGCCCGTCCTCCCGCAGCGCCGCGAACACCTCCCGCACGCCCGGCCGCAGCTTCACGTCCCAGGTGATGATCGTGTTGTCCACGTCGAAAAACACGTTCAGGCGCCGCCGCGCCGCGTTGCTCACTCGCTCATGCCCTCCGCGCGATTCGCCGCCGAATCCTACGCCATTCGCTCACCTGCGCCAGTGCCTACCCTGCGGTAATCTGATGTCCGTAACCCGTCGTCCGCGAGGAGGCCGCCATGGAATTCAAGTTCACCGCCGAGCATGAAGCCCTCCGGAAGGAAGTCCGCGACTTCCTCGCCGGGGCTCTCCCCAACCGCGGCACCGGGCCCGTCCGCCCGACCTCGCAGGAGAACTGGGAAGAACAGCTCGCCTTCAACAAGCAGCTCGCGAAGAAAGGCTGGATCGCCCCGGCCTGGCCGAAGGAATACGGCGGCCTCGGCTGGAGCCACATCAACCAGATGATCTTCAGCGAAGAGCTCTCCTACGCCGGCGCCCCGGATGGCGGCCGCGTCTTCAACGTCGGCATGATCGGCCCCACCCTCATCGTTCACGGCACCCCCGAGCAGAAGGCCGAACACCTCCCGCGCATCACCAACGCCGAAGTCATCTGGTGCCAGGGCTACTCCGAACCGGGCGCCGGCTCCGACCTCGCCAGCCTCCAGACCCGCGCCGTCCGTGACGGCGACGATTACGTCGTCAACGGCCAGAAAATCTGGACCACTGGCGCCCACCACGCCGACTGGTGCTTCCTGCTCGTCCGCACCGACCCCGACGCCCCCAAGCACAAGGGCATCTCCTTCCTCCTCGTCGACATGAAGACGCCGGGCATCACCGTCCGCCCGCTCGTCAACATGGCCGGCTACCATGAGTTCAACGAAGTCTTCTTCGAAGACGTCCGCGTCCCGGTCCGCAACCGCGTCGGCGAAGAGAACCGCGGCTGGTACGTCGCGATGACGCTGCTCGACTTCGAGCGCTCAAACGTCGCCTCCATCGCCGCCAACCAGCGCCAGCTCGAGCTCCTCATGCAGCTCTGGCGCGAACGCCGCACCGGCGAAGCCTACCGCGACGTCCTCCGCCACCGCCTCGCCGACCTCTGGGTCGCGAACGAAACCGGCCGGCTCCTCGCCTACCGCATCGCCTGGATGCAGGAGGCGGGCCGCATCCCGAACTACGAGGCCTCCGTCATCAAAGTCTTCGCCACCGAGCTCGCGCAGCGCATCACCAACTTCGGCGTCAACCTCTTCGGGCCCGCCGGCGCGCTCGAGCCCGATTCGAAATACGCCGTCGCCAACGGCGTCTTCGAAAAAGGCCACCTCGTCAACGTCGCGCCGACCATCTACAGCGGCTCGAGCGAAATCCAGCGGAACATCATCGCGCAGCGCGGCCTCGGCCTCCCGCGCGACTGAGCCTGCCGCTGGTATCATCGCGGCATGAGCGCCCAGCCCGGCCCGGCGCCGGCCCTGCTCACGGCCGACGAGTTCTGGCAGCTTCCCGACCCGCCCCACGGCGGCCGTCTCGAACTGGTCGAAGGGAGGGTCGTCGAGCACATGCCCGTCGGAGAGCGGCACGGCGCCATCGCCGCTGAACTCGTCAGCGTCATCCGCAACTTCATCAAACCGCACGGGCTCGGCCGCGTCGACGTCGAAACCGGCTTTCGCGTCGCAGCCCGTCCCGATACGGTCCTCGCCCCTGACGTCGCATGGCGCGCCGCGGAGCGCGTGAATGCGCCGCTCTCTGACCGTTACGTCGAAGGCGCGCCGACGCTCGCCATCGAAATCATGTCCCCGGAAGACCGCGAAGCCGACGTCGCGCGCAAGATCGAGCTCTACCTCGACGGCGGCGCCGAGCGCGTCTGGATCGTCCGGCCCCAGAACCGGACGGTCACGGTCCACCGGCCGGGCGGCGATGCTCACACCTACAGCGCCCGCGACACCCTCACGTCCGAGGACGCGGCGTTCCCCGTCCCCGGCTTCGAACTCCCCCTCGCCGAGCTCTTCGCCGAAGCCTGACGCTGCGCCGCCAGCCTACCCGGCGTACTCCCAGCCGAGGTCCCGCTCGATCAGCATCTCACCCGGCCGCAGCCGCTCCCCGTCCACGCACTCGCCGATCACCAGCGTGTGGTCGCCGACCGGGAAGAACTCCACCGCGTTGCAGGCGATCCACCCGAGCGCCTGGTCCAGCACCGGGCAGCCGTTCTCGTGCAGGCCATAGGGAATGCCCGCCAGCTTGTCGATGACCTGCTTCGCCATCTCCTCCGGCCGCCCGCGCACCTTTTTCGCCTCCGACGGCATCACGACCTTCCGTGCGATGTGAATGCCGTCCTTCTCGTGCAGCAGGTTCACCGTGAACGCGCCCGTCTCCCGGATGAACCGCAGCGTTCGCGCGTCGTTTTCAATCGAAACCGCGAGCAGCCGCGGCCGGAACGACACCTGCATCACCCAGTCCGCCAGCATCGCGTTCAATGTCCCATCGGCCGCCCGCGACCCGATGACGTGAACCCCGTACGAAAGCGCCAGCAGCGCCTTCTCGACGCCCTCCAGCTCTTTCGGCGAACCCGGCAACGACGGCAGCGGCGGATGCGACACGCGGACAGCTCCTCTGCGAATTCGAATTCATGGTCGCACACCGGCAGGCATCGCGCAGTCAGCCCCGCCGGCCCGCCTTTCCCTCCCCGTGACGGGACGCCAACGCTCGGTATACTGGTTCAAAGTTCCCCATCTCGCACCGAATGAGGAAGGTCTTGAAGAAATGAAAGGTTCCCTCCGACGCCTCCTGCTCCTCGGCGCCGTCGCCTCCCTCGCGGCCAGCGCCCTCGTCGCCGCGGCCTGCGGCGGCGACGATGACGACACCGCCGCCACGGCGACCCCCCCCCCGGCGAAACGGCAACCGCTGCCCCCGCGTCGCCCTCCCCGGCTGCCGCCTACCCCGTCACCGTGACCGACATGCTCGGCCGCAAGGTCGAAATCAAGGCCGAGCCGAAGACCATCGTCGCCGTCAGCCCCACCGCCGTCGAACTCGTCTACGCCGCCGGCAAGACCGTCGCCGGCCGGCCCTCCACCGCGAACTACCCGCCGGAAGCCCAGTCCGCCCAGGCGGTCGGCACCGCCTACCAGCCCAACCTCGAGGCCATCCTCGCCCTCAAGCCCGACCTCGTCATCGCCGACTCCGTCATCCACGCCCAGCCGGCGCTTCGCCAGCCGCTCGAGGGCCTGCCCGTCCCGGTCATCTTCGCCGGCGCAAATAGCTACAAGCAGGTGCTCGATGCCCTCCGCCTCGTCGGCACGGCCCTCAACGCGACCGCGACCACCGACAAGGTCATCGCCGACATCGAAAAGTCGCTCGCCGACGCCCGGAAGGCGCTCGAAGGCAAAAAGGTCTCCGCCGTCGCCATCCTCTCCGACCGCGACCAGACGCTCTACGCCGCCAAGAGCACCAGCTACACCGGCGATATCCTCAAGGAGCTCGGCATCACCAACCCGGCCGATGCGCTGCCGGATGCCGGCCCCTTCCCCGGCTACGCCACCATTGCCCCCGAAAAGCTGGTCGAATTCAACCCGGACTACATCTTCGCCATCACCCCCGCCCCGCCGCCCGCGCCGCGGCTCGCCAACCTCATCCCGACCATCCCGCCCTTCCGCGGCCTGAAGGCGGTCACCAGCAACCACGTCGTCGATTCCGACGTCGAACTCTTCGTCCAGGCGCCCGGGCCGCGCGTGAAGCTCGCCTTCGAAGCCGTCGCGAAGGCCGTCTCGGGTCAGTAGCCGACGCGGGCGCCAGCCTCCCGGCCGCCGTACGATGGCGAACATGGCCGCCCCCACCGCAAGCTCCGCCGGGAGCGCCCCGCCGCGGGCGCTCCCGGGTACCGCGTGGCGCCCGCTCGCCATCCTCGCCATCGGCCTCCTCGTCCTCGCGGCTGCCGGCTACGCCAGCCTCATGTTCGGCGCGGTCCGGCTTAGCCCCGGCGACGTCTGGTCCGGCCTCACCTCCGCCGATGACGTCTTCGCGCGCAACGTCGTCTGGCAGATCCGCTACCCCCGCCTCCTCGATGCCATGATCGTCGGGGCCGGCCTCGCCGTGGCCGGCGCCCTCCTCCAGGGCGTCACCCGCAACCCCCTCGCCGACCCCACCATCCTCGGCGTCACCGCCGCCTGCGGCCTCGCCAGCGCCAGCCTCATCGTCTACGACCCGCAGTCGCCCCAGTGGGCGATCGCCATCGCCTGCGTTGTCGGCGGCCTCGTCGGCGCCGGCGTCCTCTACGTCATCGCCTGGCGCGGCGCCGTCTCCCCGCTCCGCCTCACCCTCGCCGGCGTCGCCCTCTCCGCCTTCTTCGGCGCCGCCATCGTCGGCCTCCTCGCCAGCTCCCGCACCTTCCTCCAGACGAGCCTCGGCTTCCTCGCGGGCGGCCTCTACGGCTCCGAATGGCGCGACCTTTGGGCCGCCCTCCCCTGGTTCGCCGGCGGTCTCCTCGCGGCCGTCGCCCTCGCCGGCCGGCTCAACATCCTCGCCCTCGGCGACGACGTCGCCGCCGGCCTCGGCCTCCTCACCGACCGCACCCGCCTGCTCGTCCTCGCCTGCGTCGGCGTCCTCACTGCCGCTGCCGTCTCCATCGCCGGCCTCGTCAGCTTCGTCGGCCTGGTCTGCCCCCATATCGCCCGCTACACCATCGGCCACGACAACCGCCTCGTCATCCCGTTCAGCGCGCTCTACGGCGCCATCCTCGTCGTCCTCGCCGACCTCGGCGCGCGCCTCATCATCCAGCCCGCCGAAGTCCCGATGGGCATCATCACCGCCGCTATCGGCGCTCCCTTCCTGCTCTACCTGGTCCGCTTCCGATGAACCTCGCCGTCGAACGCCTCACCCTCGCCCACGGCCGCCGCGATGTCGTCCGCGACGTCTCCTTCGACATCGTCGCCGGCGAGATGGTCGCCATCCTCGGCCCGAACGGGAGCGGCAAGAGCACCCTTCTCCGCGGCATGGCCCGTCTCCACCCCCCGCGCAGCGGCCGCGTCCTCCTCGACGGCCGCGACATCCGCGCGATGAACTCCCGCCACGTCGCCCGCGTCCTCGCCATCCTCCCCCAGGCCCCGTCCTCCGGCCTCGACCTCACCGTCCGCGAACTCGCCTTCCGCGGCCGCTACCCCCACCAGGGCTTCCTCCAGCGCGTCACCCGCCACGATATCGAGGCCGTCGAATGGGCCCTCGAAGCCACCGACGCCCTCGCCCTTGCCGACCGCCCCCTCGCGGCGCTCTCCGGCGGCGAACGCCAGCGCGCGTGGATCGCCATGGCCCTCGCCCAGGAGCCCCGCATCCTCCTCCTCGATGAGCCGACCACGTTCCTCGATGTCGCGCACCAGGTCGAGGTCATGCACCTCCTCCGCCGGCTCAATGCCCGCGGCATCACCATCGTCGCTGTCCTCCACGACCTCGCCCTCGCCGGCCGCTTCACCAGCCGCATCATCGCCATCCGCGACGGCCAGGTCGCCTTCGATGGTCCCCCGTCCGCCGTCCTCGACCCGGAGGCGCTCGAGCGCGTCTTCGGCGTTCCCATGCTCGTCCTGCCCGACCCCGATACCGGCCTCCCCATCCCCATCCCGCGGCCGGACCCCGCCCTCTGCCCCGCCGCTACCCCTGCGCCCGCGCCAGCCCCCCGCGGATCCGGCTAAACAGCGCGCGGTAGTCGTCGAGCTCGGCCCGGCCGAACCCGAACACCCCCGCCGGCCCAATCCCCTCCTGCCGCATGAACACGGCTAGCCCGCCGAGAATCGCCAGGCTGTAGGCCAGCGCGCTCGCCAGCGCCGCCCCGTCCACCCCCATCCGCGGCACCAGCATGAACGCAAACGCCATGTCCAGCGCCAGCCCGGCACCCGCCACCACCGCTGACACCCACGGCAGCCCCCGCTGATATGTGTAGAACCCCGAGAACGACTGCGCCAGCCCGTACAGCAGCACCCCCGGCAGGATGAACCGCAGCGCCGATGCCATCCCGTCGTACTTCGGGAACACCACCGCCTCGATCGTCCACGACGCTGCGAACAGCCCCCCGCAGATCACCCCCAGCAGCACCACCGTGTGCCGCATCACCCGCGCCGTCAGCGCCGCCGCTTCCGGCCGCGAAAGCGACCCCACCCGCGCGTACGTCGCCAGCGCCAGCGACCCGCTCACCTGCCATACCGACTCCGCCAGGTACACCGCCAGCGAGTACACCGCCACGCCCTCTTCGCCCTCGAAATGCCGCACGACGAACAGGTCCGCGCGGTAGTTCAGGTACGAAATCCCGCTCGCCACCCCGGCCAGCAGCGCGAACCGCCCGATCGCGGCCGCCATCGCCGCCTCCAGCCGCGCGCCCCACAGCCCGCTCGCCCCGCCTGAGAGCAGCAAGACCGCGATCGCGCCCCACCAGCCGGCGGCGTACGCCCACAGCGCTGCCGAAGGTGTCCGCTGCCCGAACACGAAAAACGCCGCCGCGATCGCCGCCAGCGCGAACAGCGGCGGGAACACCAGCGCCAGGTTGTACCGCACGAACGCCTCCCGCCCGAGGAACACCCCCGCCACCACGCTGTTCACCACCACCGCCGCGCAGGCCGTCCCCACCGCCAGCGCCTCCTGCCGCGCCTCCCCGGCGAACCAGCTCCCGGCGACGAGCCCGCCGGCGATGGCCAGCAGCCCCAGCCCCCCGCCCAGCACCCCGCCGTTCGCCAGCGCCTCGCCCGGCCGCCGCCGCCGGTTCGCGACCTGGTACGCCGTCGCCGCCGTCAGCCCGCCTGTCGCCGCGTTCACGATGCCCACGAACGTCAGGCCCAGCACGAACCGTCCGTAGTCGCCCTTCTCCAGCTCGTACGAGCAGAGCGCGACCAGCCCCAGCGCCGCCACCAGGTTCAGCCCGCGGAAGAACAGCGCAACGATCCCGCCGAACGCAATCGACACCGCACCCCATGGTACGGCCGCCCCGTCCTCCGGCGAACCCGCGCCCTTCCCCAAAACGAACCGGCGCCCGCATCACTGCAGGCGCCGGCGTCATAGGGCCTGATTCAGCCGGGGCTAGTTGCTGAAGGCGTTGTACAGGCCGTCGTTGTCGCCCAGGTTCAGGTCGTTCGTCGCGTTCGCGATGACCACGATCGGCCGGTCCGACGTGATCGTCATGCCGCCCCAGAAGCAGGCCGGCGGCGTCGGGCCGAGCCCCGTATCCGTCTCCGCATTCTGGTAGAAGATGAACGAGCCGGTGATCGTCTTCGTCGTGGTATAGGTGCCCGGGGCGTTGCAGCCCGGCGCAGTGTTCGAAGTGTCGTTGATGGCCGTGATCGTCACATTCGCCGTGCCGCCGTCGGCCACGCTCACGCTCACCCACGTGTTGTAGCCGCTGAAGCTCCCGGTCTTGTACGCCCGGCGGAAGATGAGCGGCAGCTTCGCGGTCGTCGTCGCCTTGTTGACCGGGATGCCGTTCACCGCCGTGTACAGGTCCTCATCCACGAAGCTGCCGGGCGCCGTCATCTTCGAGCGGAACAGCACCGCCGCGATCGGCTGGCTCGACGTAATCGTCGCCGCGCCCACGAAGCCCTCGGGGATGCCGCCCACCGTCTCGTAGACGCTGTGGCTCGCCGTCCCGTTCGCCGGGATGTTCAGGTTCACCGTGTACGTGCCCGTGTTGCCGACGTACGTGATCGTCGCCGTCGCCGCCGTCGGGTTCGGGTTCGAAAGCAGGTACTGGGTGTAGAAGCCGTCCAGCTTGATCGCCAGCGGCATCGAAATCTGCGTGCCCAGGTCGCTCGCGCTCGCCGGCTCCACGATGAAGCCGTCGTACGAGGCCAGCTTCCGCAGCCCGCCGCTCAGGTAGGCGTCGACCGCCACCGTGATCGTCGAGCTCGAGGTCTGGAGCGTCGCCGCCATCAGCCGGTTCTGCGTCGAAGCCGGCATCGGGATAGCGCCGTCCACGCTGTTCGGCGCGAAGGCAATTTGGCCGCCCACCGGGATCCGGTAGCCGCCGCCCGAGCACGCCAGCGAGCCCGAGCCGCTATCCACCACCGGCGGCTGCGCCGTCCCCGGGAACGCATACGTAATCGTCACGCACGCCTCGGCGTTGCCCGTGTTCGCGATTGCGAAGCGCGTGTTGTACAGCCCGTTCAGCGCATTCGCCACATACGGCAGCGTCACCTTCGTCCCGCCCGTCGCGTACGCGTTGTGAATCGAGTACGACTTCGCGTAGTTGACGTTCGATTCGATGTCGCGCACCAGCAGCGCGTTGATCGGCTGGTCGCTCGAAATCACGCCCACGCCGCGGAAGCCGGGCGTCAGGCCCGTGTTGATCGCCTGCGCGAACACCCGGGTGCCGCCCGGCGGCACGTTGCTGTACGCGACCGTCGCCGACGGGATCAGCACGCCGCCCGGCGTGTAGATGTCCATCACGATCGTCGCCGGGGCCGTCCCGTTGTTCTGCGCGATCGTGCTGGTGTTCTCCTTGCTGTTCGGCAGCAGCGCCGGCAGCACCGCCACGTGGTCGAACCCGCGGCCCTCCACTGCCTGCTGCCCCTGCCCCGGCATGCTCCCGGCCGAAGCCGAGGCCACCGGGATGATCGTCAGCGCCCCGAGCACGAGCCCGAGCGCCATGCGTCGAAGGGATCTACGCTCCATATGGCATCTCCTCATCTCCCGGCAGTGTAGGAATCGCGCAGAAATAGGGTCAACGAATTCTCCGGCGCTTCTGGCCGGTGCCGTGTAAACGGTCTGTAACTTTTGCCGGCCGCTTCCCGGCCCTCAACCCCACTGGTTGAGCGCCTGGAAGACCAGCACGATGGCCGCTGCGCCGCCGACCATCAACAGCACGAGCTTCGTCCCGTTCACGCGGCTAGTCTCGCACGAAACCGGCTAACGCGGGGAAGAATCGGGTAAGCACCTCAACAATTCCTCCCGCGCCCGCCGCAGCCGCGGCCCGGCCCCGGCGAAACCTGCCGCAGTCTCGGCCCCCGCTGCGTCACCTGCTGTCGCATTCCGGCCCGCGGCGGAAAATTCGCCGCAGCCTCCGAGACGCCCGGCCTCAGCCGCCGTTGTTCATCCCCTGCAGCTTCCGCCAGTGGTGCTCCGCCCGGATCCGCCGGATCGTCCCCGAGCGCGACCGCATCACCAGCGACTCGCTCACCGCGCCCCGCGGCGTGAACTCCACCCCCGCGAGCAGCTCGCCGCCCGTCACGCCCGTCGCCGCGAAGAATACGTCGTCGCTCTGCACGAGGTCGTCGATCGTCAGCACCCGGTCGAGGTCGAGCCCCAGCTCCTTCGCCATCCGCCGGTCATCCTCGTCCCGCGCCCAGAGCCGGCCCTGGAAATCCCCTTCCAGGCACTTCAGGGCCGCCGCTGCGATCACGCCCTCCGGCGAGCCGCCGATGCCCAGCATCACGTCCACGCCCGAGCCCGCGATGCCCGTCGAAATCGCCGCCGGCGCGTCGCCGTCCGTGATGAACTTGATCCGCGCGCCGGCCGCCCGCACCTGGTCCGCGATCTCCGTGTTCCGGTCCCGGTCGAGGATGATCACCGTCAGCTCCTCGACCGGCATCCCCTTCGCCTTCGCCACCTGCTCGAGGTTCCACTGCACCGGCGCCGAGAGGTCGATGCACCCCTTCGCCTCCGGCCCCACCGCGATCTTCTCCATATAAAAGATGTCCTTCGGGCTGTAGAGCGTCCCCCGCGGCGCGCAGGCGATGACGCTCACCGCGCCCGGCCGCCCCATCGCCGTCAGCCGCGTGCCCTCCAGCGGGTCCACCGCCACGTCCATCTGCGGCCCCTTCCCGTTGCCCACCCGCTCGCCGTTGTAGAGCATCGGCGCCTGGTCCTTCTCGCCTTCCCCGATGACGATCACGCCGTCCATCGCCACCGTGTCCAGCATCAGCCGCATCGCGTCCACCGCCGCCTTGTCCGCGCCGTTCTTGTCGCCGCGCCCCATCCAGCGCGCCGCCGCCAGCGCCGCTGCCTCCGTGACGCGCACCATCTCCATCCCGATGTTCCGGTCCGGGATCTGTTCAGCCCTCATGGATTCACCCCCAGCTTGTGTGCCACCGGTTTCAACGCCTCCGTCACGAACCGGATGTGCTCGTCCAGCTCGACGCCGAGGTCGCGCGCCCCGTTGATGAGATCCTCGCGCCGCACGCTCCGCGCGAACGCCTTGTCCTTCATCTTCTTGCGCACCGACGCCGGGTCGACCTCCGAAAGCGACTTCCCCGGCTTCACCAGCGCGCACGCGATGACGAACCCGC
Source organism: Tepidiforma sp. (assembly GCF_026419595.1). Lineage (NCBI taxonomy): Bacteria > Bacillati > Chloroflexota > Tepidiformia > Tepidiformales > Tepidiformaceae > Tepidiforma > Tepidiforma sp. The sequence continues at coordinate 11,301 of NZ_JANZZD010000038.1, forward strand.
TCAGCTCATCACAGGCGTAAATCGCCCGGTCCATCGTAGAGCGGTACTCCAGCCCGAGGAACGGCGCGTGGCACAGGATCGCGTACCGGATATCTTCCGGCACGCCGCGCGCCGCCAGCAGCTTCGACCCCTCCATCGGGTGCAGCTCCTCCGTCGGGTGGATCTCCCAGTCGAAGTCGTGCAGCAGCCCGACGATGCCCCACGTCTCCTCGTCCTCGTGCAGCAGCCGCGCGTAGGCCTGCATCACCGCCTCGACGGCGAGGCCGTGCTTGCGGGTCCGCTCCTCCTGCGCGTACTCGGTCAAAATCTGCCAGGCGTCTTCCCGGTGCATCCGGCGCCCCCCGGCGTGAACTTCGCGGGCATTATCGCCATCCCCGCGCCAACGGACCAAACCTCGCGGTTACGCTCGGCGCCGGCCGCTCGCGCGCGCCAGCTCCACTGCCAGCGCCAGCAGCCCGCCGATTGCCTCCCAGTCGCAGTCCGTGTCGAGGTACGCCCCCACCCAGCCGCGGTGCCCCACATACGGCGGCCGGAAGTACCGGCCCGGCTGCGCCGCCGTCAGCGCCTCCTGCGCGCCGGGCGCCGCCGCAATCCACACCGCCACCCGGTCGTCGTGGTGCCGGTCCGCGAACATCGCCACCTGCCGCCCGCCCCGCACGAACCACGCCGCCTCGCCGTGGCTCAGCCGCTCCTCCACGTCCTCGAAGCCCGCCAGCGCCTCCCGCACCCGCCGCCGCCCCTCCTCCGCGGACCGGTCCAGGTCACTCGCGCGCTCACTGCCAACTCCGTCCTCCCTCATTCCTCCTCCCTGCTCCCCGCTTCCACCACCGCGAACCCGCGCACGCTCGGCTGCCCTTCTTCGTTGATGATCGCGAGTTCGAGGTCGGCCCGCTGCGCGCCGTCCTCCTCGTACACGCGCACGACCCTGCCCGCGATGACCACCGGCCGCCCCACGAGGTCCGGCCGCCGGTGCGCCGCCCGCACCTGCCGCACCCACCCCCGGCCGCCGAGCCACCCCTCTACCGCCCGGTAGAGCAGCCCCACCTTCAGCGGCCCGGGCACGATCGTCCCCGGCATGCCGTGCGCCCGCGCCGCCGCTTCGTCGTAGAAGAAAGGCGGGAACGCCCACTGCAGCGCGCAATACCGAATGACCTGCCCCTGGTCCGGCCGCAGCTCGACCGGCCCCAGCTCCTCGCCTTCCCGGAACAGCGGCGCCCCGCTCACTCCTCGCCTCCGCCCGCCGCTTCCGCGGCCGAATACTGCGTCATCGTCCGGCCGCTCCGCGCCGCCAGCCGCCCCGCTGCGTCGTAGAAGGCCGTCTCCGAAAGCACGTCGATGCTGTAGCCGAACCGCCCGCCGAACCGCTCCCGCACGTCGGTCACCCGGTGCACCATCTCCAGCCACTCGCCCATCCGCAGCGGCCGCTCGAAGCTCCACTCGTTCGCGATGAGCAGCGAATTCGGCAGCAGGTCCGGGAACGCCGGCGCCTCCGATTCCGACTCCAGCCCCGTGATGACGTAGCCCGGCACCGGTTCCCCCTCCGCCGGCACCCGCGCCGGCGGCCCGCCCGCGTACACCTCGTGCGCCCGCCGGAACGCCCGCGCCGTCACCTGCACCCGGCCCAGCCGCGTCTCCCGGCCCGCCAGCGCCCGCACCTCGTCCGTCAGCAGCGATTCCTCCGGCATCGCCGAAAGCCTGCACGTGCGCCCGCCCGCCCGTCAATCGCCTCCGCCCTCTGCTACGCTGAAAGCCGCCGCATGATCTACCTCGACTACGCCGCGACCAGCCCGCTGCGGCCCGCCGCCCGCGAGGCGATGGCCCCCTTCCTCGATGTCCGCTTCGGCAATCCCAGCGGCCTCTACGCCATCGGCCGCGATGCCCAGCAGGCGCTCGATGACGCACGCGCCGCCGTCGCCGCCCGCCTCGGCGCCCGCCCGTCCGAAATCATCTTCACCAGCGGCGCCACCGAAAGCATCAACACCGCCCTCTTCGGCATCAGCTACGCGCTCCGCCGCGCCGGCGCCGGCAGCCACATCATCACCAGCGCCATCGAGCACCACGCCGGCCTCCACGCCGCCGCCTTCCTCGAAGAGCTCGGCTTCGACGTCACCACCATCGGCTGCGACGCCGCCGGCCGCGTCTCCCTCGGCGAGCTCGAACGCGCCGTCCGCCCGGGCACCATCCTCGTCAGCGTCATGCTCGCCAACAACGAAGTCGGCACCATCCAGCCGATCGCCGAGATCGCCGCCCTGCTCCGCCGCCGCGCCGCCCCCGGCGGTCACCGGGTCATCCTCCACACCGACGCCGTCCAGGCCCCTGCCTGGCTGCCCATCGACGTCGAAGCGCTCGGCGTCGATGCCCTCTCGCTCTCGGCCCACAAATTCGGCGGCCCCAAGGGCACCGGCATCCTCTACCTCCGGCGCGCTACCCCCTTCCATCCCCTCCTCCTCGGCGGCGGGCAGGAGATGCACAAGCGCGCCGGCACCGAAAACGTCGCCGGCATCGTCGGCGCGGCTGCCGCCCTCGAAGCCGCCGCCTCCGGCACCCGCGAGCGCTCAGCCCGCGTCCTCGCCCTTCGCAACCGCCTGCGCGACGGCATCCTCGCCGCCGTCCCCGACGTCCAGGTCAACGGCTGCCAGGTCGACTGCCTCCCCAACATCCTCAACGTCGCCTTCGGCGGCCTCGAAAGTGACGCGCTCGTCGCCGCCCTCGACGAGCGCGGCGTCGCCGTCAGCTCCGGCAGCGCCTGCAGCAGCTCCACCTGGGAGCCGTCGCACGTCCTCATGGCGATGGGCGTCCCCATCCGCCGCGCCGTCGGCAGCATCCGCTTCTCCCTCGGCGAAGCCACGACCGAGGCCGAGATCGACGCCGTCCTCGCGCTCCTTCCCGGCGCGGTCGACGTCGCCCGCAGGCAGTTCGCCGGCGCCCGCACCTGACCCTTGGCAGGCCGCACCCTACACTCGAACCGGTGAACGTCGAGGCCCTGCCCTACACTCTCCTCATCATCCTCACCGAGCTCACCATCGGCAGCCTCTGGGTCACCCTCGCCAGCGACCTCCGCGGGGGCGTCACCCGCGGCTTCGTCCTTACCATGGCGCTCTGCATCGCCATCGCCGGCATCCTGGCCCTCTGGACCGCTTCCTCGCTCGCCATCGGCCCCGAGGTCGATGGCTACCCCATCGACCCGGACCCCTTCCCCCGCTTCCGCACCGCCTTGCTGGTCGTCACCATCACGGCCGCGATCTACATGTTCGCCGTGTTCATGGGCTGGGACCCGCTCGGGCGCATCGCCGGCATCGTCGGCTCGGTCGCAGGCCTCGCCGCCGTCGTCCTCCTCTCCATCATGTTCGCCCCGCCGACCTGGGGGTATCCCGCCATCTTCCTCGGCCTCTTCGCCGGCACCCTCGCCCTCGGCGCCGTCTCCGTCGCCATGACGTGGGGCCACTGGTACCTCACCGAAGGCGCCCTGCCCGCCTGGCCCCTGCGCGACCTCTGCCTCATCCTCCTGGGCGCCCACGCCCTCCAGGTGCTCGTCCTCGCGGTGAACCTCATCGTGCCCGTCCGCGAAGTCCCGCTCCCGGCCAACCCCGTCGAGGTCGGCCTCTTCCAGAACCCGGTGCTCTACCTCCGTATCGGCGTCGGCCTCGTCTTTCCGATCATCCTCGCCTACCTCGCCTACCGGACCACCCGCATCCGCGCCATGCAGAGCGCCACCGGCCTCCTCTACATCGCCATGGGCGCCGTCTTCGTCGGCGAAGTCCTCGCCAAGGGCCTCATGTTCCTCACCGCCCGCCCCACCTGACTCCCGCCTCCCGCTTCCCGGTTCCCGTCTCCCGCCTCCCCCTTGCCAAGGACACCCGAGCTTTCTATAGTCCGTTGCACGAAACAACGGATCGGTGCGGCGGTCCCCGGAGGCACCCATGCCCGCCCGAACCTCTGCTCCCTCGAAGTGGCTCACCCTCCTCGCCGCCTGCGTCGGCCTCGCCATGCTGATGGTCGACACCTTCATCGTGAACGTCGCCTTCCCCGCCATCGGCCGCGACCTCGGCGCCTCCCTCAGCGCCGCCGAATGGACCGTCTCCGGCTACGTCCTCATGACCGGCGTCTTCCCCCTCGCCATGGGCCGCCTCGGCGACATGTTCGGGCGGGACCGGGTCTACCTCGCGGGGCTGGCCGGGTTCGTGCTCACCTCAGGGCTCTGCGGCCTCGCGCCCGGCATCGAAGCCCTCATCCTCTTCCGCATCCTCCAGGGCATCGCCGCCGCCGTCATGATGCCGCTCACCCTCTCCATCGTGACCGCCGCCTTCCCGCCGGAGCAGCGCGGCCTCGCCATCGGCATCTGGGGCGGCGTCTCCGGGCTCGGCCTCATCGCCGGCCCCATCCTCGGCGGCCTCCTCGTCACCGGCGACGAGTGGCGCTGGATCTTCCTCATCAACCTCCCGATCGGGCTCGCTGCCGTCCTCTTCGCCATCCTCTGGATTCCCCCGACGCGCGACCCCGCGGCGCCCCGCACCATCGACTGGGCCGGCCTCGCGGTGCTCTCCGGCGGCCTGCTCCTCATTCTCTTCGGCGTCAACCGCGGCAACGACCTCGGCTGGGCCTCGCCCGCCATCCTCGCCTGCTTCGCCGCCGGCGCGCTCCTCCTCGCCGCCTTCCCCGCCATCGAACGCCGCAGCCGCGCGCCGCTCGTCGACCTCGCGCTTTTCCGCAGCGGCCCCTTCGTGATGGCCTCGCTCAGCGCGTTCCTCTTCTCTGCGGCGGTCTTCGGCTCGCAGCCCTACGCCAGCCTGTTCATGCAGAACTACCTCGGCCTCACGCCGCTGCAGGGCGGCCTCGCGTTCCTCCCCGCTACCGGCCTCGTCGCCGCCCTCATGCCCGTCTCCGGCATCCTCGGCCAGCGGCTCGGCCACCGCATCCGGCTCATCATCATCGCCGGCTCCCTGTCCGTGGGCCTCTCCTTCGTCTACCTCCTCCAGCTCGATACCTCCAGCCGCTACCTCGATGGCCTGCTGCCGGCCTTCATCCTGCGCGGCCTCGGCATCGGGCTGGTCATCTCCGCCACCTCCTACGCCGTCGTCAGCTCATTGCCCGTCGCGAAATCCGGCCTCGCTTCCGGCGCGCTGACGATGGCCCGGAACATCGGCACCTCCGCCGGCGTCGCCGTCTTCGGCGCCGTCTATCTCCGCAGCATCGAAACCATCCTCCCGCCGCGCCTCGCGGACGCCGGCATCGAACCCGGGCTCGCCGCCGCGCTCACCGGCAGCGCCACCCGGTTCGTCCCCGCCCCGGCCGAACCGGCAGCGGCCGTGACCGCCGGCGGCATCGTCGATGCCTACATCGTCCTCGCCTTCGTGGGCATCGGCATCTCCGCGCTCGCCATCGCCGCGGCCGCCCTCATCCGCCCCCGGCCCGCTGCCGCGCCGCTCCCGGCTGCCGGCGCCGCTCCCGTTCGCCCTGCCTCCCCCGGCCTCGGCAGCTGAGCCCCGGCCGCCCCCGATTTCTCCCGCCTCCCGCCAACCGCTTCCCGCTTCCCGCCTCCCGCCTCCCGCCTCCCGCCTCCCGCCTCCCGCCTCCCGCCTCCCGCCCCCCGCCTCCC
>NZ_JANZZD010000039.1:0-16628 GCF_026419595.1 Tepidiforma sp.
CCACAGGATCGCCGAGCGCAGGATGCCCGCGCGGACCGCGCGCGTCTTCAGCTCGCGCTGGAGTTCGGGGTCGTCGTCGTACCTCACGGCAGCCGGATCTCCATGCCGACCGCAAGCGTATCCGGGTTCAGGCCCGGGTTCACCGCGAGGATGGCATCGACCGTCGTGCCGTTGTCGAGCGCGATCTGGAAGAGGGTGTCGCCGGACCTGACGACGTAGGTGCGCGCCGCCGGCGTCGGGGTCGCGCCCGCGGGCGTCGGCGTGGGCGAACCGGGCTGCGGCGTCGCCGGCGTGGCCGGGGTCGAAGGCGGCCGGGTCGCGCCGCCGCCGGCCGCCGTCGGGCTCGGGGCGCCGCCGCGGGGCGTCGGAGTGGCGGTCGCCGCCACCGCCGGGGTCGGGCTCGGGAGTTCGCGCACGAGCGGGCCGCGGCTCTCGGTCGCGGGCGGCCGGATGAGGAGGAAGGCGGTCACGAGCGTCGCCAGCGCGAGCAGCGCCAGCGAACCGCGGAACACTCGCGCCGAAGGCACCGCCGCCTCTGGCGCCATGCAGCGCAGGCAAAGCTCCGCGCCGTGCTCATCGCAGTAGAGCCGGCCGCAGGTCGGGCAATCGGCCGTCGCCGGGCGTTCGCAGTAATGACAGGTCGCGTCGGTCACCGGTATCCCAAGCCTACCCCCGCGCGCGAAAGGGGAAAGTCAACCGTCCCGCCCCGCGGGCTCGATGGTCGCCGTGAGCCCGAACGATTCCAGCCGCGCGCGGTAGTGCTCGGCCGCTTCCTTCGGGCATTCGATGACGACGGCCCGGCCGTGGTGGTGCGCTTCGAGCATGATCGCCGTCGCCTCCTCCCGCGTGAGCGACGGCACCGAGCGCTGCAGGGCGCGCACCACGTGGTCCATGGTGTTCACATCGTCGTTGTGGAGGATGACCCGGTACGGCGGGAGCACCTTCTCGAGCACGACGGGGTCGAGTTCGATGGTCGGCGTGGACATGGGAGGTGGGAGCTGGGAGTTCGGAGTTCGGAGTTGGGAGCGCTGGAAGTATAGCGCGGGATGCCGCCGACTGGCCGCCCGCGGCGGGGAAGGGCTCGCCGCCTTCGGCGGCATCGCCGCGGGATGCCGGCGCTCCGCGCCGGCGCTGGGGGTTGGAGGTTGGAGGTTGACGGAGCCTGGGGCAGCCGTACGCTCGCTCCCAACTCCGTAGCCGCGGGGCTCCGTCCCCGCGGAGGGCCGGCGAGGCCCACCCGGACCGTCGAATTCACGCGCCCTCCCGCTTCCCCGTTCCCGCTTCCCGTTTCCCGTTCCCGCCTCTCGGCTCCCGCCTCCCGGTTCCCGCCTCCCGCTTCCGGCCTCCCGGAACATCCGTTGGGCGCATGGCGCCCCGCGGGGACGGAGCCCCGCGACTACGGGCCTCCCTTCCCGCGCCCCGCGCGGGGTTGGAGGTTGGAGGTTGAAGGTTGGAAGTTGAAACTCCCGCCCGGTTCCCGCTCCCCGTTCCCCGCCCTACGCGGCGTGCCTCCGCTCTCCCGTCTCCCGGTTCCCGCCTCCCGTCTCCCGGTTCCCGTCTCCCGCTTCCCGCTTCCCGCCTCCCGTCTCCCGGTTCCCGCCCCCGGCCACCCGGCCCCACGGGTCGAGGACGCGCGTGAGGCGGCACCGCGCCTGCGCCAGCTGCTCCTGGATGAGCGGTTCGGCCACATCGAGCCGCCACGGCGACAGCCCCGCCAGGTCCGGGCGCACGACCTGCACCGCGGCCGCCGACCGCCCGATCGCTTCCATCGCCTCGGTCGTCGCGCGGCTGAGGATGCGGAACGATTGCGCCAGCACGCCGAGCGCCGTCTTCGGCGGCGCGGCGGCGCCGGCCGGCGGCGTCAGGTCGATCGCCAGCACCTCCGTCGCGCCGAGGGCCAGCGCGCTCGCGATATCGACCGAGGCCGTGATGCAGCCGTCGACGTACAGCTCGCCGGCGAGTTCCACCGGTTCGAACACCCCCGGGATGGCAGTCGACGCGGCGATGGCCGGCGCGAGCGGGCCTTCGCGGAAGAGGTGTTTCCGCCCGCGGGTGAGGTTCGTCGCCACCACCGCGAGCTCGAGCCGCGCGTCTTCGAACCGGAGGTCGCGCACGTGGGCATCGATGAGCCCGCGGACGATGTCGTTGTCGCGCAGGGCGCGCGGGTTCCGCGTGACGCGGGCGGCGAGGTGGAGCGGGTTCCAGCGGAGCACGCGGATGCGGCCGAGCCCCCGCCAAACATCGAGCAGCCCTTGCGGGTCGTCCGGGTACATCGCCACCCAGGCGCCGTTGAGCGCACCGACGCTCGTGCCGATGACGATATCGGGCCGGAAGCCGAGTTCGAAGGCGGCCTGGATGTAGGCGGCCTGCACCACCCCGAGCGTGCCGCCGCCCCCGAGCACCAGCGCGAGCCTGCCCTGCCGCGGACCCTGCGCCGTCACCCCTGCATCCTCCTGTGTCATGGGTATCGGCAGGCGGATGGCCCACCCGAAGGGCGATTTTTCCGGGCAGGAGCGGCTGCCTACCGCTCCAGGACGAACAGGGGCGGCTGGGTGCGCTCGTCGATCTCGCCCCTCGCGCGGGCTGACGGGAGCGAGTTTGCAGGTTCGGCCGCCGCGAGGCGCGCCGCGATCTCCGCGATGGCTGCGGCCGGGGAGGTCGCGAGATGGACGGCGCGTGTATCGACCGTTTGCCGGTCGGACCGGGGGATTGGGCTCAGCGACCACGCTCCGGCGAACTCCTCCCAGCCCGGTTTCCCTGCGACGCCAGTCGCCTTGACGACTGCATCGAGGGTGCCGCTGAGCGCCTGCTTCGAGGCCGTGCCGGGCGATGCTGCGCGCTCGCCGCTCTCCCCGAAGGCGACGGCGACGAGCGCATCGGCAAACGCGAGGATGAGTCCGTTGCGCACCATGGCCTGCCATGATTTCCAGGCGGCGCGCGGCGCGAACTGGGAAACGACGGCAACGCCCTCGGCCGGGTATTGGCGGAGCATCGCCCGCGCTTTGCCGCCCTCGATCCCCTCAGCAAGGACGACGAGCGCACGCCCGCCGGCCGAAAGCGCGCCTTCGACGGCCGCGGCATCCACGCCGCGCGCGCCGCCGGTTACCACCATCCAGCCGCGTTTCGCGCACTCTGCACCAATCGCTGCCGCATCTGCGAGCGCAGCTGGGGGCGCTGCCCGTGCACCAGCGACAGCGACAGCCGGGGAAGCAGTGAGCAGGCCCGGGTTGCCCAGGACATACAGGGTCGCCGGCCGCGCGAGCCGATTCGCCACCCTCGAGGGGTAGCCCGCGCTTCCCGGCCGGATTTCGGCCGCGACCCCGGCGACGCCCGAACCCGTCAACGCCGTACCCTCGTTCTCGTGATGGTCACAGCATAGACGGCCGCGCAGGCCCCGTCCCGCAGCATCGCCCGAGTGCACTCGCGCAGGGTCGCCCCTGAACGAAAGATGTCGTCCAGCAGCAGCAGGGGCCTGCCGTGGTACCGGTCGGGGTCCGTGACCGCGAAGGCACCGCGCAGCGCCCCCTCGCGCTCCTCCGGCGATTCGAGGTCCTTGAGCGGAGCCCCCGCCCGGACGCGCACCAGCCACTCCCGGTCCGCCGTGCGTCCGGTGCGGGCTGCGAGCTCGTCGGCGAGAACCTCGACAGGCTGCCACACTCGCTCCCTGTCGCTCGGCGGAACCGGGATGATCGCGGCGACATTCCGAAAGACGTACAGCGTGGACACGAACTCGGCGAGCCGCTCCGCGATGGTGGCCGCCGCGCTCCGGTCCGTCCCGTACTTCAGCGCATATACGAGCTCCCCGAGCTCAGACCGCCGGTAGCCCGGTCCCTCGTGGTCGACGGTATGCCAGTCCAGCGCCCATGCGCCTCGCCAGGGCTCGACCGGGTGTTTTCCGAGCCAAATCTCCACTCGAGGTCCCCTGAAGGCCCGATTTGTAGCAGCCGGGCATGCCGACCTCAAGAGGCAAGCCATCCGCCCGCACCCCGCCTCGCTCTTTCCTTTCCCTTTCTGCTGGTACCTTCTCTCACGTATGCGCACCCCCCTCCTCACGCTTGCCGTCGCCGCCCTCGCCGTCTTCGCTGCCGCCTGCTCCGACCGCGAGCGCCCGGCTGCCGGCGCCGATGCCACCCCCGGCGGCCCCGCCGCCCTCCAGTGGTCCTCCTGCGGCGGCCGCGCCGAATGCGCCACGCTCCAGGTCCCGCTCGACTGGGCCGACCCCGGCGGCGAGACCATCGAGCTCAGCGTCATCCGCTACCCGGCACGCAAGCCCGACCAGCGCATCGGCGTCCTCATGGCCAACCCCGGCGGCCCCGGCGGCTCCGCCATCGACTTCATGAAGACGTGGCAGGCCATCGCCCCTGCCGCCATCCGCGACCGGTTCGACCTCGTCGCCTTCGACCCCCGCGGCGTCGGCGAAAGCACGCCCATCGTCTGCCACGAACGGCTCCAGGAGCTCGTCGCCATCGACCCCGACCCGGAAACCGAGGCCGAATGGCGCGAGGCGGAGCGCGTCTCGAAGGCCTTCGCCGACGACTGCGCCGCCGCGGCCGGCCGCCTCCTCCCCCACGTCGGCACGAAGAACGTCGCCCGCGATATGGACGCCCTCCGCCAGGCGCTCGGCGAAGAGCAGCTCACCTACGTCGGCTACTCCTACGGCACCACCATCGGCGCCGTGTACGCCGACATGTTCCCGGGGAGGGTGCGCGCCTTCGTCCTCGATGGCGGCACCGACCAGTCGCTCGACTACGAAACCGTCTCCATCACCCAGATGATCGGCTTCGAACGCGCCCTCCAGGCCTACCTCGCCGATTGCGCGGCGAAGCGGTGCGCGCTCGCCCGCGATGGCGACCCGCGCGCGGCCATCGACCGCGTCATCGCCATGGCGGAGCAGGCGCCCATCCCCGCGCCCGGCGCGGACCGGCCCGCCGGCCCCGGCGAAGTCCAGCTCGGCATCATCGCCGCCCTCTACAGCAAGTTCACCTGGAACCAGCTCACCGGGGCGCTCACCCGGGCCCTCGGCGGCGACGGCACCGGGCTCGTCGAACTGACCGACTTCTACCTCCAGCGGAACCCGGACGGCACCTACCCGAACCTCATCGAGGCGAACTACGCCGTCAACTCGGTCGACTCGGTTTGCCCGCGCGACCCGCAGGCCTACCGCGCGATGGCCGACCGCTTCGCGAAGCTGGCGCCCACCTTCGGCCGGGCGGCGGCCACCGGCGGGCTCGTCTGCGCCTACTGGGCGGCCGAGCCCGACCCCCTCGGCGTGCCGCGCGCGGCTGGGGCGCCGCCCATCCTCGTCATCGCCACCACCAACGACCCGGCGACTCCCTACGAATGGGGGAAAGCGCTCAGCGAACAGCTCGAAAGCGGCGTCCTCCTCACCTACCGCGGCGAAGGCCACACCATCTACGCGCAGGGCAGCGCCTGCGTCGATGAGATCGTGAACGCCTACCTCCTGAACCTGGCCGTGCCCGCCGCCGGCGCTACCTGCGGCGACGGCCCGCCGCCGCCCGGCCAGCAGGCCGGCCCGACGGCCGCGCCGCGGACGGAAGCGACGCCGACCCGCTCGGCCCGCCTCGCCCCGACGCCGGCCCCTGCCGGCGCAGCAGAGCCGCCCGCCGCGAACGACGGCGGCGACGAAGGCGAGACGACGCCTCCGCCGCCGGAGACGGACGCCGGCAGCGGCGAACCCGCCACCTGGGGCTACTGGGTCGCCGGCCTCCTGCTGCTCGCCATGGCCGTCGCCTTCGTCGGCGTCGGCGTCGCCCAGGCCCGCCGGGGCCGCCCCGGCAGCTAACCGGCTGCTCACGTAGACTCCACCTCACCCCCGCCCCGGGACCGGAGGAGCCGCGTGGCCGACGCCGCGCCCGGCGCTCTCGCGGGCCGCCGGGTCCGCCGCCCGGCCCGCGTCTTCTACGGCTGGTGGGTCGTCGCCGTCGGCGGCGCCCTCCAGGCCTTGCAGGCTGCCCTCCTCGGCCAGGCCTACGGCGCCTACGTCGTCCTCCTGCGCGACGAGTTCGGCTGGAGCAAGACGCTCCTCTCCGCCGCCTCCAGCCTCCGCGAGGCCGAAAGCGGCATCCTCGGTCCCGTCCACGGCACCCTGCTCGACCGCTTCGGCCCCCGCAAAATCGCCTCCGCCGGCGTGGTCATCCTCGGCATCGGCTTCATGCTCTTCAGCCGCGTGCAGGACCCGCTCCAGTTCTACGGTGCCTTCCTCGTGATGTCCGTCGGGGCCAGCATGTCCGGCTACTTCACCGCGACGTTCGCCGCCGTCCACTGGTTCGAACGCCGCCGGGCGACGGCCATCTCGCTCACCTCGGCCGGCTTCGCCGTCGGCGGGATGTGCGTGCCGCTCACCGTCCTCGCGCTCGAATCGCTCGGCTGGCGGACGACGGCGTTCCTCTCGGGCGTCCTCATCATCGCGGCCGGGCTGCCGCTCGCCCAGCTCTACCGCCACCACCCGCACGACCTCGGGCTCGAACCGGACGGCGCGCCCCCGGCCCGCCCGGCCCGCGACCCCGCCGACCTGCCGCCGGCTGCGCCTGCCTCCCGCGACTTTACCCTCGGCGAGGCGCTCCGCACGCCGGCGTTCTGGCTCATCGCCTTCGGCCACGCGTCCGCGCTCTTCGTCGTCAGCTCGATGGCCGTCCACCTCGTCTCCCACCTGCGCGAGGCGCTCGGCTACACGCTCGGGCAGGCCTCGGCGGTGGTGCTCGCGCTCACCTTCACCTTCATGGTCGGGAACCTCACCGGCGGCTTCATCGGCGACCGCGTGAACAAGCGCGCCTTCCTCGTCGCCTGCATGGCGATGCACTGCACCGGCCTGCTCATCCTCTCCCACGCGGTCGCGACGTGGATGGTGGCGGCCTTCGTCGTCATCCACGGCCTCGCGTGGGGCTGGCGCGGCCCGCAGATGTCCGCCATCCGCGCCGACTACTTCGGCCGGGCGGCGTTCGGCAAGATCATGGGCGTCTCCGCGATGGTCATCATCACCGGCACCGTCTTCGGGCCGCTCATCGCCGGCGCGCTCTACGACCGGACCGGCAACTACCGGCTCGGCTTCGATGTCCTCGCGCTCATCGCGCTCTCCGGCTCCATCTTCTTCCTGCTCGCGCGGCGGCCCTCACCGCCACTCGACCGCCAGCACGGTCGCTAGCGGGTCGACCGCGCCGGGCGGCACCTCGATGGTCAGCTCGCCCAGCGGGTCGCGCCCGAAAAGCCGGTCGGCGATGGCGCAGCGGCCTCTGGCGCGCAGCTCCTCGCCGGTGCCGAGACACCACACCCGGGCCGCGTGGTCGATCGGCACGCTGCGCAGCGTCACCGATTCGTACGGGCGCATGAGGAGGAAGACGTACGTCACGCTGCCGCGCTTCGTCGAGGGGCCGTAGACCTGCCACGGTTCGAGCCCCGGCTCCGTGCCGATGACCGCCTCGCCGTGGCGCGCCATCCACCCCGCCACCTCTTCGAGGATGGCGAGCTGCTTCGGCGGCAGGCGGCCGTCGCCCATCGGGCTCACGTTCAGCAGCAGGTTGCCGCCCCGGCCGGCCACCTCGCAGAGCGTGTGGACGACCTGCCGGGGCGATTTCCACCGCGTGTCCGAGGGTACGTAGCCCCAGCTCTCGTTGAGCGTCATGCAGGTCTCCCACGGCCGGCCCGGCGGCTGCGGCGGCACGAACTGCTCCGGCGTTTCGAAGTCGCCCGCGCCCGGCAGCCGGTCGTTGATGAGGATGCCGGGCTGCAGCTCCCGGATGAGCGCCTCCAGCTCTGCCGCGCGCCACTGCCCCGGCGTCCGCTCCCAGCCGCCGTCGAACCAGAGGAGGTCGATCGGCCCGTAGTTCGTCAGCAGCTCGCGCACCTGTTCGAACATGTCGCCGAGGAACCGCGCCCAGCCTTCCGGCGTCGGCTGCCGGCCGCGGCCGAACCGGTACGGCCGGTCGTCGTCGGTCATCGCCGGGTAGTCCGGGTGGTGCCAGTCGCAGAGCGAAAAGTAAAGCCCGACCCGGAGCCCCTCGGCCCGGAACGCCTCCACGTACTCGCGGACGAGGTCGGCGCCGACGGGCGAACTGGCGACCCCGAAATCCGAGGTCTTCGTGTGGAACATCGCGTAGCCGTCGTGGTGCTTCGCGGTGAAGACGGCGTACTGCATGCCGCAGCGTTTCGCGAGCCGGGCGAGGGCGGCGAAGTCGCGCTCGCGGGGGTCGAAGGTCGCCGCGGAGGCCTGGTAGTCGGCGACGGCCATGCTGCCGGTCGGCAGGGCGACGTTGCCGCCGGCCATCGGCCAGGAGAGTTCGACACCCTGCTGCGAGGCGTGCCCCCAGTGGATGAACATCCCGAACCGGGCCGTCTCGAACCAGCTCCCCATCGCGGGCCGCGATGCTACGCGATGGCGGCCGGCAGCGCCAGCGGGACGAAGGAAGCGGCCCGCCGCCGGCAAGACCCGCGCAAGCCCCGCCTACCCCAGCAGCCGCAGCACCCGCTCCGCCGCCAGCTCCGCGACCCGCTCGGCCGGCAGCGCGGCATCGATCACCGCCCAGCGGCCGGCGTCGTCGCGCGCCTGCAGCAGGTAGCCCTCGCGCACCTTCCGGTGGAACTCCAGCCCCTCCAGCCCCGTCGCCACCGCGGCGCTCTCGCTCCCCTTCCGCGCCAGGCCGGCCGCCGGGTCGATGTCGAGGTAGACCACGAGGTCCGGCTCGAGCCCGCCGGTGGCCGCCCGGTTCGCCGTGCGGACGATGACGGGGTCGAGCCCGCGCGCGTGCACCTGGTAGGCGAAGGTGCTCGGCGCGAACCGGTCGCAGATGACCGTGTCGCCCCGCTCGAGCGCCGGCCGGATGACGGCCGCGACGAGCTCGGCGCGGGCGGTGAGGAAGGCGAACAGCTCGGCCCACGGGCTCAGCCGCTCGTGGAGCAGCCCGCGGATGACCTCGCCCGCCGGGGTGCCGCCCGGCTCGCGGGTGAGGACGACGCGCCGGCCGGCCGCCTCCAGCCGGGCCGCGACGGCCGCCGCGGCCGTGCTCTTGCCGGAGCCTTCGCCCCCTTCGAAGACGATGAAGCGGCCGCTGCTCACCGCTCGAACGGCGTCCCGCTGCCGAGCGGCAGGATCTTCACGCGGCGCATCGGCTCCTTGCCCGAGCTGCGGCTCTCCAGGTTGTAGCGGGTCGCCAGCTGGTGCTGCACCCGGCGGATGTAGCTGTTCGCCGGCGGCAGCTCCACCGGCCGCCCCTCCTCCAGCACCTTCGCGATCGCCTCCTCCGTCTCCCGGAAGACATCGACCATCGGGTCGCGCTTCGGGCCGCGCGCGCCAGAGCTGCCCCGGTCGCCGCGCAGCTGGAGCAGCGCCTGTTCGAGCTGGTAGACGCCGCTGCTCTTCACCACGTAAAGCGGCAGGTTCCGCTCCTCGGCCTCGCGCAGGGCCGGCGGCTTGCTCCGGTAGTAGTTGCGCAGGGTGATGACCGCGTCGGCATCGGCCGGGTCATCGACCAGTTCGATGTTGGCGTCGACGGAGCGGGCCGCCTGTTCGAGCCGCGCCCGCGGGATGCCGAACGGGAAGATGCGGGTGATGCGGGAGGCCGGCCGCAGCGCCGGGGCTGCGAACTGCGGCGGCTCATCGTCGTCGAACTCCGCCGGCTCCGCCGGGGCGGGCTCGAACCCCCGCGGCTCGCGCGGCTCCCGGAACTCCCGGATGTGGCCGCCGTTCCGCCGGTGGCCGATCTCCCACGTCGGGGGCCGGCCCGGGCGGGCCGGCGCCGGCGCGCCCATGCCGAATTCGCCGCCTTCCCGGTCGGCGTCGTCCACGATTTCGATCCGGCCGCCGGGGCCGAGCTGCCGCGTCTCCGGCTTCGCCCGGTAGCCCCGCAGGATGGCGTCGACCGTCTCGGCGACGTTCTTGTGGATGGCCACCCGCCGCCAGCTCTCGATTTCGACCACGATGTCGAACGTCGGCGGCGCCTTCCGTTCGAGGATCGACTTCTGCGTGCCGCGGCGGCGCGCCTCTTCGTCGCCCAGCGTCACCGACTGGATCCCGCCGATGAGGTCGGCCAGCGTCGGGTTCAGCATCAGGTTCTCGAGCGAGGTGCCGTGGGCGGTGCCGACGAGCTGCACGCCGCGCTCGGCGATCGTGCGCGCTGCCTGCGCCTCCAGCTCCGTGCCGATCTCGTCGATGACGATCACTTCCGGCATGTGGTTCTCCACCGCCTCGATCATCACCGCGTGCTGCATCGAGGGCGTGGCGACCTGCATCCGGCGGGAGCCGCCGATCGCCGGGTGGGGCACATCGCCGTCGCCGCCGATTTCGTTCGAGGTATCGACGATAATGACGCGCTTGTTCGCGTCGTCGGCGAGCACCCGCGCGACTTCGCGCAGCATCGTCGTCTTGCCCACGCCCGGCCGCCCGAGCAGGAGGATGTTCTTCCCGCTCAGCACGAGGTCTTCGATGACGCGGATGGTGCCGTAGACGGCCCGGCCCACGCGGCAGGTGAGGCCGATGACCTTGCCGCGCCGGTTGCGGATGCAGCTGATCCGGTGGAGCGTCCGTTCGATGCCCGCGCGGTTGTCGTCGCCGAAGTCGCCGATGCGCGCGATGACCCACTGGAGGTCCGCTTCGGTCACTTCTTCGCGGCTGAGGATGACTTCGCGGCCGGGGTAGCGGGCTTCCGGCAGCCGGCCGAGGTCCATCACGACTTCGAGCAGGTCGGCGCGGCGCTCGGCCTCGCGCAGCGGGCCGGAGATGTGCGGCGGGAGCGCATCGAGCAGAAGGTCGAGATCGTCGGTGACGATCTGCTCAGGGGGCAGCGGTGCGGATGCAGAAGATGACTGGCTCACGGCTCATTGCGGCACGGGGAAGGATTCCGCCGGGACCGCCACGACCTCCTTGAGGGTCTCGGCCCGCGCGAGGCGGCGCGCGCACATGAGCCGCACTCCGAGGGCCGGGTAGCCGCGCTCCTGCGCGGCCGCTTCGATGCCGGGCTGATGTTCGGCGACGACGAGCGCGCCGTGGCGCGGCGCGTGCGCCTCCACCGTGTCGAGCGCCGCCTCGACGAGGGCGCCCCCTTCCGCGAGCAGGAGGTGCGCCTCCCGCTCGCCGATCCCGGCCCAGCCGATGAGCCCGCCCTCCCCATCGGCCACGAATTCCTGTTCGCAATCGAACGAATCGAGCACCGCCCGGAACTCCTGCTGGCCCGGCGCTTCGTTCCGCCGCACCGGCTCCGGCACGGCCCGGCAGTAGAGCCGGAAGATGCCCGCGCGGTCGGCCCGCACGGCCGGCCGGAACGGATTGCCCGGCCCCGGCGCGGCCCGGCTGCTCCGCAGCGCGTACAGCCGCTCCAGCCGGTAGGCGTAGAAGCCGGCCCGCCGCAGCGCGCCCGCATGGGGCGACCCCTCGGCGTACCGCAGGTAGAGCACCCGCCCGCCGCGCAGCGCCACCTCGCGCGCGAGGCCCTGCAGGAGCGCCGTCACCGCATCGTCGTCCTTCGGCCGGCCGATGCGGAGCGAGGCCACATCCCAGCCGGCGCCGCCCGCCAGCTGCCGCGCGACCGCCACGCCGCGGTAGCTGAGGCCGCGGCGAAGCCCGACGACGGCCGTTCGCGGCACTTTCGGCAGCCGGGTGATGCCCGTCGCCGCCAGCCCGCTCGAGACGAGCAGGTTCTGCCCGCCGCGCAGCGCCACCACCTCCGTATCCAGCCGGTGGAGCTGCGGCCAGAGCGTCGCCGCGTCGATCGGGCTCAGGGCCTCGGCTGCGTGGTCGCTCATTTCGCGGCTCCCGGCGGCGCGCCGATGGTGAGGAAGTAGGCGTGCAGCCGCGTGTCGTGCGTCAGCTCCGGGTGGAAGCTCGTGGCCAGCAGGTTCCCCTGCCGGGCGGCGACCACCGTGCCGTCCGCCAGCCGCGCGATCGGCCGCGCCGGCGGGTCCACCCGCTCGATGACCGGCGCGCGGATGAAGACGGCCCGGAACGGCCCGCCCTCCAGCCCTTCGATGGCGAGGTCTTCTTCGAAGCTGTCCACCTGCCTGCCGAACGCGTTCCGCCGCACGCGGATGTGCATCGTTTCGATGCCCGGCCGATCGAGGCGGTCGACTTCCTTCGCGAGCAGGATGGCGCCGGCGCAGGTGCCCCACGTCGGCCGGCCGCTCGCGCAGAACGCCCGCAGCGGCTCCTGGAACCCGTTCGAGAGGATGAGCCGGGCGATCGTCGTGCTCTCCCCGCCCGGGATGATGAGCGCATCGAGCCCCTCGAGCTGGGCCGGCTTCCGGACTTCGATCGCCCGGTGGCCCATCCCCTCCAGCATCTCCCGGTGCTCCCGGAAATCCCCCTGCAGCGCCAGCACCCCCACGGTGCGGGGCGCGGACGAACGCGGCGAAACCGTCATGCGGAACCAGCCCCCGGCGCAGGGCGCGGCTCACGGACGGCAACCGAGGGGCACATGGTGATGCGAATGCTCGATGGCAACGGCAGTGCGAAAACCCTGCGCAACCTGCTTCCAGTGTACCGCACCCGCAGAGCGCCTGCGTGTCGGCGAACGTTAACTTCCCGTGCCCTGGTACGCCGGCTCGATGACGGCCGACATGCTCCCGCGCGAATTCGGCATCAGCGGGTCCGGCCCGTAGGCGTGCACCAGCTCCTGCTTCGCCCGGACCTCATCGTGGCTGCCCGTCATCAGCACGGCCCGCCCCTGGCTGTCCACCACGCAGGCGATCGCGTACCCCTTCTCCGGCCCGTAGCCGAAGATCTCCGCGCACATCCGGATGACGTACGCGTAGGTGTGCTCGTCGTCGTCCAGCAGCACGAGGTGGTACGGCGGTTCGAGCTGCTGGTCGGTCTCGTCGATGACGTGCGTCCCGGGAGATGGCAGCAGGCTCATGCCTTCGATTATACCGCCGGGCGGCCGGGCCCCCGGCGCTCAGCGGCCGGGTTCGAACAGGGCCGCGATGACGGCCAGCGCCAGCCGCCGCCCGCCGGCCGGCGTGAAGTGCACCCCGTCGCTCACCCGGATGACCTGCACCGTGCCGTGCTCATCCGGCAGGGCCGCGGCGTAGCTGCCATCCGGCGCCGAGGTCAGCGCCCACGTATCGAGGTAGAGCACCCACGGGCGGGCGGCTGCCTGCTCCGCGAAGACGGCGTTGATGCGCGGCACGCTCGCCGCGAGGTCGGCCCGGCCCATGTTCGGCTGCCCCACCCACACCACCGTCCGCCCCGGCCGGTAGAGCAGGTCCATCACCGCGCCGACCCGCGCGCCGTACTCCTCCGCCGAGCGCACCTGGTTCGCATCGTTAGCGCCCACCATGAAGACCACCACGTCCGGGTCGTAGCGGGCCATCTCCGCCGCGAGGTACGCCGGCCAGTCGAAGAAGTCCGGCCGCATCAGCCCCGAGCTGATCTTGTAGTCCGCCCCGCGCACCGGCACCCCGCCCAGCGCCGACCACCCGGCGAAGAGCGCGACCGTCATGAAGTACGACGTCGAATCGCCGTCCGACCAGAGGCGGACGCCCTGCGCGGATTGCAGCCGCGCCGGGGGCGGGGTCGGCGTGGGGGTGGGCGTCGGCGGCGGCTCCGGCGTGCCGTCGTATGCCAGCCAGGCCACGAAGACGTAGCGCGGGGGCGCGTCGGCCGCCGCAGCGCCGCCCGGCGCCTCCGCCGCCGGATCATCGGCCAGCGAGAAGACGACGCCCGCGCAGCCGCCGAGCACCCCGGCGAGCACGAGCAGCGCCCCGTGCCAGCGGCGGGCGCGCCACCGCCGCCCGGCGCGCTCGCCCGGGTCGGGTGCCGCGTCGGCGCCGGGCGAATCCTCCAACTCCACGACCTCGCAGGGGCTTCGAATCCGACAACGCGCGGACCCGGGGTAAAGTTCCCGCAGTCGCCCGCTTCGCGCCAGCCCGCGACAATGCGGGGCGGGGGCGGCGCCCCCGCCGGCCGCGACCATGCTCTTCCCGACCGTCGATTTCGCCATCTTCTTCGTCGCCGTCTTCGCCGTCGCCTGGCTCATCCGGCCGTGGCACCTCTGGTGGCGCGTCTTCCTCGTGCTCGCCAGCTGGTTCTTCTACGGCTTCTGGGAGCCGAAGTTCGTCCTCCTCCTCATCGGCTCGACGGCCTTCAACTGGGCCGTCGGCCGCGACCTCGCCCGGATGCGCGGCCCGGAGGGGCTCGACCGCTTCGGCCGCTGGTTCCTCGGCTTCGGCATCGCCGCCAACCTCGCCACCCTCGGCTGGTTCAAGTACTACGGCTTCTTCGTGAAGGACGTCGCCGGCCTCATCGAGCGCTTCGGCGTCGACCTCCCGCTGCCGCTCCTCCAGGTCACCCTCCCCGTCGCCATCTCGTTCTTCACCTTCCACGCCATCAGCTACCTGGTCGACATCGCCCGCGGGCAGTGCGAGCCGCTCTCTCCGCTCGATTTCGCGCTCTACCTCTCCTTCTTCCCCCACCTCGTCGCCGGCCCCATCGTCCGCGTCACCGAGTTCGCGCCGCAGATTCGCGAGCCCTTCCGCGACCGCGTCATCGACGCCGCGCCGGCCTTCACGCTCATCGTCGCCGGCCTGTTCAAGAAGGTCGTCATCTCCACCTACCTCGCCGGCGAAATCGCCGACCCCGTCTTCGCCAGCCCGGGCACCCACAGCGCGCTCGAAAACCTGCTCGGCGTCTACGCCTACGCGGTCCAGATCTTCGCCGATTTCAGCGGCTACACCGATATCGCCATCGGCTGCGCGCTCCTCCTCGGCATCCAGTTCCCGCAGAACTTCGACCAGCCCTACCGCGCGTGGTCGCTGCAGGATTTCTGGCGGCGCTGGCACATGACGCTCAGCCGCTGGCTGCGCGATTACCTCTACATCCCGCTCGGCGGCAGCCGGGGCAGCACGTGGTTCACCTACCGCAATCTCTTCCTCACGATGCTGCTCGGCGGGCTCTGGCACGGCGCGGCCTGGACGTTCGTCGCCTGGGGCGCCATCCACGGCGCGGGGCTCGTCATCGAGCGGGAGGTCCGCGCCCGCAACCGCTGGCTCCGGGGCACGGCGGCGAAGGCGGCCGGCTGGTTCATCTCCTTCCACGTCGTCTGCTTCGCCTGGATCTTCTTCCGCGCTGAGACGTTCGGCGCCGCCTGGCAGGTGATCACCCGCATCGCCACCGCCTGGGGCGAGCCATCGCCCGCCGCCACCCCGCTCCTCGTGGCCGTCATCGCCGGCGCCATCGCCGCCCAGTTCCTCCCGCGCGACCTCTTCCGGCGGTTCGAAGTGACCTACTCTGAACTCGCCCCTGCCGCGCAGGCGGCTATGCTGGCCGTGGCGCTGGTGCTCATCGATGCCCTCGGGCCGGAGGGCGTCGCGCCCTTCATCTACTTCCAGTTCTGAGCGCCGGAGGTGACCCTGCCCGATGGCTGATGCCACCCGCCCCGGCCCCCGCCCGCGCCTCGGCGCCCGGCCCCGGCGCGTCTTCGGCGTCATGGTCGGCGGCCTCCTCCTCGCCGTGCTCCTCAACGCCCCCGCGCTCGAACAGGGCGCCGAATCGATGCCCTACGGCCGGGAGCGCGATTTCTGGCTCGCCGTCTGGAAGCCGTTCGCCACGGTGAGCCGCCTCTTCTTCCTCGATGAGCCGCGCAACCTGCTCGACCGCGCCCTCGGCCGGGAGCAGCGCGGCCTGTTCGAACTGCCTGCCGCGCCGGGGGACGAACCCGGCCAGCCGGGCGGCGATGCGACTCCCGTGCCCGGCCGGACGCCCACCCCCGGCCGCGGCACTCCCGCCGCCTCCCCGACGCCGACGCCCGACCCGCGCCCGAAGCTCCGCACCCCGACCGCCGCCGACCCCCTCCGCGTCTGGATCGGCGGCGATTCGATGGTCAAAGTCCTCGGCGAAGCGTTCGTCCGGCAGGCCGCCGAAACCGGCGTCATCGCCGCCACCCACGACCCCCAGCTCTCCAGCGGCCTCACCCGGCCGGATTTCTTCGACTGGCCCGGCCACTTCAACCAGCTCGTCCAGTCCGGCCGCTACGAAGTCTTCATCGTGATGTTCGGCGCGAACGATTCGCAGGGCATCAAAACGCCCGACGGCCAGATCTTCCAGCCCGGCGACCCCGGCTGGACGGCCGAATACCGCCGCCGCGTCGCCGGCGTCATGGACCTCCTCGGCGGCGGCAACCGCCTCGTCCTCTGGGTCGGCCAGCCCATCATGCGCAGCGCCGAGTTCTCCCAGCGCATGGCCGAGCTGAACGCCATCTACCGCGAAGAGGCCGCGAAACGCCCGTGGGTCCAGTTCATCGACCTCTGGCCGCTCTTCCAGACGCCCTCCGGCGGCTACGACGCCTACCTCCGCGACGACGACGGGCAGGTGAAGGAGATGCGCCACCCGGACGGCGTCCACCTCGTCCGCGACGGCGGCGAGCGGGCGGCCCGGGCCATCATGGCCGCCCTGAAGGCCGAAGCCGGCATCCCCTGAGCGGGGCGCGGCCGCCGCGGTCGTCCGTTCCTGCCGCGGGCCGTACCCTCGGGTGGATGGATGGCGGCCTCCCGCCCGGGTTCGGGCGCTACCCGCTGCCGCTGGCGCTGGCCATCCTGCTCGTGCAGGCCGCGCTCGGCATCCTCCTCTTCGCCACCTTCCAGGAGTGGGTGCCGCGCCGGCTCGGCACGTCCGATGCCTGGGGCGGCTA